>JAZNTF010000041.1:0-15572 GCA_045591625.1 Candidatus Fimenecus sp. | reverse complement strand
CAGAAGACTGATAATCTTGAAACACCTGATTTTGCTTTTGAGGAATCATTTGAGCAAATAAAATCAAATTTAGCTGATGAGATTTTAACAGAAGTAATGAAGTTATCACCAATTGCTTTTGAAAAAATGATAATTGATTTGTTGCAAAAAATGGGATATGGTTCTTTTGAAAATGCAGGAAGAACTACGCCGATTTCTGCTGATGAAGGCATAGATGGAATAATCATGGAAGATAAATTGGGTTTTAACTTAATTTATATTCAGGCAAAACATTGGGATAAAGATAGAACTGTCGGTCGTCCAGATATTCAAAATTTTGTTGGTGCTATTTCAGGTAAGGGTGGTAACGGGTTGTTTGTTACTACTGCTAAATATGCAAAAACTGCGATTGAATACGCAGAACAACATCATATTATTTTAATTGATGGAAAAAGACTATGTAATTTGATGATTGAACATAATTTTGGCGTAACCGTATAAAAACTATTTGAGATAAAAGAAATTGATATGGACACATTCAATGATTATGATGGCATATAAAATCGGCGAGGGTAACCTCGCCGTTAATTTTTCGTTTTATATTTTGCACTTATTCAACTACCACGCAAACATCATCAAGTGTTTTTCTCACTTTATTTCTCGGTGCTTCATCTGCTGAATATCCTGTTGCAATAACAAGTCTGATTTTGTCCTCGATGCCGAAATATTCACGGACTTTGTCTTCCTCAACCATACCGATAATGCAAGTGCCAAGACCTAAATCAGCAGCCTGCAAGCAATAGTGCGCAACTGAAAGTCCAATATCATTTTCAGCCCATTTCTGGCTGTTTCTAACCTTTTCAATAACAAAAGATTTAAGAGTTGCAGTCTGTTCAGTAACGATTGCGAAAGCAGGACAATTCTGCACGAATTTATTTGCACCGTTTGGCTGAATGCAGTTTCTTATTTTCTCTGCATTTTCTCCACCATTTATAATATAGTATTTCCAAGGCTGTGAATTACAAGCAGATGGTGAAAGACGAGCAGCGTCAACACATTTCAAGAGCAAATCTGTACTTACAGGCTCACCGTTATAATTTCTGCAACTTTCTCTTTTTAAAATCAATTCATCAAATTTCATAAGTATTTCTCCTAAATTCAAGTTAAAAATATTATATACTAATATTTGTGCTTATTCAATAATAATTTGATATAGACTTTTAATTAAATATTTGTTAAAATATAAACAGGTGATATTTATGAATAATGAATCTCTCAATAAAAACAGATTTTTGATGACGGAACTTTACGAACTCACAATGGCTAACGGCTTGTTTATGAGTGGGAAAAACAACGAAATTGCGTATTTTGATGTTTTCTTCAGAAAAGTTCCCGATAAAGGCGGCTTTGCAGTTTTTGCAGGGCTTTCAAGAATTGTAGATTTTATTAAAAATATCTCATTCACCGAGTCCGATTTGGAATATCTTGGGACTCTT
This sequence comes from Candidatus Fimenecus sp., assembly GCA_045591625.1. GTDB lineage: Bacteria > Bacillota > Clostridia > Oscillospirales > Acutalibacteraceae > Fimenecus. The sequence continues at coordinate 14,097 of JAZNTF010000041.1, read as the reverse complement.
GGTTTGTGTGACGAATTTATCGACTATCTTCGTAATTTTAAATTTGAGTGTGACATTTGGTCAGTACCCGAGGGAACACCGATTTTTCCAAATGAGCCTGTAATAAAGGTTCGCGGACCTATCGTTCAGGCTCAGCTTATTGAAACTATTCTTATGGTTTGTATGAACCACCAAAGCCTTATCGCAACAAAGGCGAACCGACTTGTCCGTGCTGCAAAGGGTACAAGTGTTGCTGAGTTTGGTACTCGTCGTGCAGTTGGCTTTGACTCTGCATTCTATGGCTCTCGTGCTGCATATATCGGTGGCTGTGTTGGTACATCCGGTGTGGTACAGAGTGAAAAGTTCGGTATTCCTACAATGAATACAATGGTTCACAGCTGGGTGCAGATGTTTGATTCGGAATACGAAGCGTTCTGTGAATATGCAAGACAGTATCCCGACGACTGCTCACTTGTTGTTGATACTTACGATACAATCCGTTCAGGTGTACCAAATGCAATAAAGGCATTCAATGATGTTTTAGCACCAATGGGCAAACGTCCTGTCAGCATCCGTATTGACTCGGGTGATATCACATATCTTTCTAAAAAAGCAAGAAAAATGCTTGACGAAGCAGGATACCCTGATTGTAGCATTACTGCGTCAAACTCACTTGACGAATATATTATCAATGATATGATTTTGCAGGGAGCAAAGGTTGATTGCTTTATCGTTGGTGAAAGACTTATCAATTCTGCATCAGCACCACTTTTCAGCGGTGTTTATAAATTGAGCGCTATTGAAAAAGACGGTGAAATCATCCCTAAAATCAATCTTTCCGAAAATGTAAGTAAAATCACAACACCTCATTCAAAAATGCTTTACAGACTGTTTGATTGTGATACAGGTAAGGCTATTGCCGATGTGCTTACACTTGAAGATGAAGAAATTGACGAAAGTAAGCCATATACACTCTTTGACCCTGATTTTACATGGAAACGTAAAGAGGTTGAAAACTTTGTTGCGAGAAAAATGCTCGTTCCTGTTTTCTTAAAAGGTGAGTGTGTATATAAAGAACCGTCGGTTGATGAAATCAGAGATTATTGTTCAGGTGAGATTGATAATCTTTGGGAAGAGGTTAAAAGATTTGAAAATCCTCATACTTATTATGTTGACCTTTCAGAAAATCTCTGGAGAGTTCGTAAAGAGTTGATTGAAGAATATAAAGGAGTTAAGAAATAATGAATATATGGCATGATATTGATTCTTCAAGAATCACACGAAAAGACTTTGAGGCTGTAATTGAAATCAGCAAGGGCAGTAAAATGAAATACGAGCTTGATAAGGAAACAGGTCTTTTAAAGCTTGACCGTGTTCTTCATACATCAACTCATTATCCTGCAAACTACGGTTTTATTCCAAGAACATTTGCGGACGATAATGACCCGTTGGATGTGCTTGTGCTTTGTTCGGAAAAGATTGAGCCTATGGCACTTGTTCGTTGTTATCCAATCGGTGTTATATCCATGGTAGATGGCGGACACGCTGATGATAAGATTATTGCAATTCCGTTCGGTGATCCAACATACAATGTATATAAGGATATAAGTCAGCTTCCTAAACACATTTTTGATGAGATGACTCACTTCTTTACAGTGTATAAAATGCTTGAAAATAAGGACACTGCTATTGATGAGGCAAAGGGTGTGTTAGCGGCAATTGACATTATTGATGATGCTATTGAGGGCTATAAAAAGAGCTTCGAAAAGTAAATAAAAACTATAATTTTACACTCCGTTTTGAGAAAAAACGGGGTGTTTTTTTGTTGTTTTTAGTTGTGCAATATGTACAAAGAAGATATGAAAACTTTGTAGAAAAATGCACAAAAGAAATTTTATGTTTTCCTTGATTTTTTTATCGCTATATTGTATAATGAATGCATCGAGTGGGGGAAATTTGCACCCATTTTACACCTGATAGGGTAAATAGACAAAAATTAACTACGAAAGGAATGGATAAAATGGCATTTATAAGCTTGTATTTTCATAGCATGGACTCCAAGAACCGTTTGTTCATTCCTGCGAGATTCCGTGACCAGTTGGGCGAGAGATTTTTCGTAATGCCGGGTGCTGAATCCAATCTTTTTGTTTACCCGCAGGAAACTTTTGAAGAGATTGCAGAACAGTACAGAAGAACTCACAGAAGCCTTAAGGAGCAAAGAGACTTCTTCAGCAATGTTGTTGAGGCAAGTGTTGACAATCAGGGTCGTATTACTCTTGACAGCAGATTTGTTGAACATGCTGAACTTGTGAAAGAAACTGCAATTGTCGGTGCCGGACGAAGAATTGAAATCTGGCCTATGGAGAAATTCAAGATTACTCAGACAAGCACTAAGGATGCAATTGACTTCTCCGAAGAAATTGAGTGGTAACGGAATATGGAATTTTCACACGTTTCAGTTTTGTTTGATGAAACAATAGAATCACTCAACATTAAAAAAGATGGTTTCTATGTTGATTGTACCTGTGGTGGAGCGGGGCATTCAAGAGCAATCCTTGAACACATCCCGGACGGTGTTCTTGTTGCTATTGACCGTGACCCCGACGCCATTCAGGTAATTACCGAGAGAATCGGTAATATGCCTCAGGTTCAGATAGTCAACGATAATTTCAGTAATATAAAAAACATTTTAAACGGGAGACAGGCGGACGGAATTCTTGCTGACCTGGGAGTCAGTTCATTCCAACTTGACACTCCTGAAAGAGGTTTCTCTTTCCATCATGATGCTCCTCTTGATATGAGAATGAGCAAGGCGGGAAAAAGTGCTTACGATGTTGTGAACGGATATTCCGAACAAGAGCTTTTCAATATAATCACTCGTTATGGTGAAGAAAAATTTGCAAGAGGAATTGCTAAGAACATTGTAAAGGCAAGAGAAGCTAAAAAAATTGAAACAACATTGGAGCTTGCAGAGATTATCAGGGATTCGGTTCCTGCGAAGTACAGACGTGACGGTCATCCTGCAAGAAAAACATTTCAGGCAATCAGAATTGAAGTGAATGATGAGCTTTCAACACTCAGTCAAGCGATCGAGGATATGTTCCGTAGCCTTAAGGTTGGCGGAAGACTTTCGATAATCACTTTTCATTCGCTTGAAGACAGAACAGTAAAGGAAAAGTTTCGCGAGTTTGCTGTGGGGTGTACTTGCCCTAAGGAATTTCCGGTTTGTGTTTGTGGGAAAACACCTGAAGGAAAAATCATTAATAAGGGCTTGTCGGCAAAACAGTCAGAGCTTGATATGAATAACAGAAGCAGGAGTGCGAAGCTTCGTACGATAGAAAAATTAAGGTAAAGGAAGAAAGATATGGCGCAGCAGAACAGAAGTGCATACAACAGAAGTGCATATAACACAAATGCTTATAATACATATAATAATTACAACGGAAGTGCAAGACCGGTTACTTATAATAGCTCTGCAGCGCCTAAAATTAAGCCTGCTCCACAGAAAAAGCCTAATCTTACTCTTATTCAGAGAACAAGAAGAACTGCAGCTCAGGTTCGTCAGCAGACAGCTGTTGATACAAAAAGAACACTCAAGGTTATGGTTGTATCAATTACTGTTTTATTGTTTATGGCACTTGCTATTTGCAGTCGTGTACAGCTTGACGAGGTTAATCGTGAAATCAGTGCGGTTGAAAACAAAATGGAACTTGCAAATAGTGAATCAATCAGAATTAATAACGAATTAAACGCAATAATGTCTATCAATAATGTTGAGGATTATGCAATTAACGAGCTTGGTATGGTTAAGATTCAGGAGCATCAGGTTGTTTATGTGGACTTGTCAGACAGTGACTTTGTGGCAAAGGTTGACGGTAAAAACATCGACACACCAAAGGTAATAAATGAACAGTAATCATAATATATTTATATTGAAACAGGGGAGAGTTTTGGCAATTTGCCATTAACTCTCGTTGTTTTTATTAAAAACTAATTCAAAGACAAGGAGTGTGACAAAAATGAATAGTAAAAAACCTACAAAAGAGATGGGTAATCGTTCTTTCAGGGCATTTATTATCTTTTGCGTTGCATTACTTGCCATAATCGGAAATCTTTTCTGGATTCAGGTTGTCAAAGGCGAAGAATATCGCCTCAAGGCAGAAAGAAATCAGTTGAGTGATACGGTGATTGCTGCCAACAGAGGTACAATCTATGATTCCAACATGAAGGTTATTGCACAGAGTGCATCTGCATGGTTGGTTTATATTAATCCGTCAAAAATAACCACCGATGAGCAAAAGAATTTGCTTGTCGATGGTTTTGTCAGCATTTTTGAGCTTGACCGTGAGACTGTTGAGAAAAAGGTTAATCGTCAACAGAGCGGTTATGAAAAAATTATAGGTAAAATTGATAATAACAAAAAGAAGGAGCTTCAGGAATATCTCGAAGCACATAAGGACCAGAAACTGGGTACAATAGTTGGTATTGACCCTGATACAAAGAGATATTATCCTCTTGGTTCTTTTGCTTCAACAATTATCGGTTTCACAGGCTCTGAGGATATCGGACGTTCAGGCCTTGAACTTAAATATAATAACGAGCTTACCGGTGAGGCAGGAAGAATTATCACTGCAAAGAATGCTCTTTCAGGTGATATGCCCAATGATTACGAAACAACTTATGATGCAAAACAGGGCTACAGCCTTGTGCTTACCATTGATGAGGTAATTCAGTATTATCTTGAACAGCAGTTGTCTCAGGCAATCAATGAAACACAGTCAAAATATGCATACGGTATTGTAATGGATGTAAAAACAGGCGCAATCCTTGCTATGTCAACAATGCCTGACTATAATCTCAATACTCCATACGAGATTCATTCAGATACTGTGCTTAAAGAAATTGCAGCAATTGAAGATGAAAAAGAAAGAGCAGAAGCAGAAACAAATGCTTTGTATTCTCAGTGGAGAAACAGAACAATAACGGATACATACGAACCCGGCTCGGTTTATAAACTCTTTGTTGCGGCGGCAGCACTTGAGGAGGGTATTATAACTCCTTCATCAACATACCATTGTACGGGTTCAATTAAGGTTGCAAACTATTATCAGAATTGTTTTAATCACAAGGCTCACGGTACACAGACAGTGTACGAGTCATTACCTAATTCTTGTAATACATTCTTTATCACAATGGGACAGAGAATGGGAAAAGCAACATTCTTCAAATATTTTGAAGCCTTCGGATTTACTGATGTAACAGGAATCGACCTTCCGTCAGAGGCGAAACCGGTTGCGGGAAAATCTTATTACGAGTTGGACAGAATGGGTATTGCAGAGCTTTCTTCTGCATCATTCGGTCAGACCTTCCAGGTTACTCCTATTCAGATGATTACTGCAGTTGCTTCTTTGGGTAACGGTGGTAAGCTTATGACACCTTATGTTGTTGCAAAGGTGCTTGATGAGGACGGAAATATTGTTTCGGAAACTCAGCCCGTTGTAAAAAGACAGGTAATCTCTGAAAAAACTGCGGACATTATGACTGATGCAATGGAGCAGGTTTGTGTCTGGGGTACAGCAAAGAATGCATATGTTGCAGGATATCATATTGCGGGTAAAACAGGTACAAGTGAAAAAATCGGTGCTAATGCCAAGGATAAGAATATCGCTTCTTTTGCAGGATTTGCACCTGCCGATAATCCTCAGATTGCGGTGCTTATAGCTCTTGACGAGCCTCAGTATTATTCAACAGGTGGTTCGGGTGCAGCTCCGGTTGCAGGTAGAATTTTTGAAAACATACTTGCATATCTGAATGTTGACCCTGAATACAGTGACAAGGAAATAGATGATAAAACAGTAACTGCTCCTAACCTTATCGGTAAAGCAGCAGCTGATGTAAGAGCCCTTGCAAACGGATTCACAGTTAAAATTGTGGGTGAGGGTAAAACAGTAATTTCACAGATGCCGACTTCTAACCAGTCAATGCCAAAGGGTGGCGTGATTGTGGTATATACAGAAGAAAACGCAGAAAGACAGAAGGTTGTTGTGCCTGACCTTTCAGGACTTACCTTGACAGAAGCAAACAAGATTGCAATCAATGCGGGCTTCAACATAAAGATTGCGGGTGCTACTCAGGGTGCAACTCAGATGTTGTCCTATAAACAGAGTGTTCCTAAGGATTCGGAGCTTGAGGTCGGTTCGGTAATCACTGTTTATTTCCGTTCAAGTGAAATTATTTCAGACTAGTGTATAAACAATAATTTAATAGAGGTAAAACAATGAAACTTTCTTCACTTCTTAAGGGTGTGAAAACACAGGATGTTTTTGAAGAAAGGGAAATTGAAAGAGTAACGGATAAGGATAATGAAAATTTAAAAAATGCATTGTTTGTCTGTGTGAACGGTAAAAGCTGTGACGGTCATTTTCTTGCAAGAAAGGCTATTGAGTGCGGTGCTGCTGCAGTTGTCACAAGCAAAGATCTGAACCTGCCACAACAAATAATAGTTGATGACACAAGAAAGGCATTGGCTGTTATTGCATCGAATTTTTATGATAATCCTTCAAAAAAACTTAAAATAATCGGTGTTACAGGAACAAACGGAAAAACATCAACGAGCTTTTTTGTTAAGAATATTCTTGATTCCATGGGAGTCAAGTGCGGAATAATCGGAACAATAAAGAATTGTTGGGAGAAAGAGGCAACAGAGTCAACTTTCACAACACCTGAACCAATGGAATTACACAGATTACTTAATGAAATGGTGAAATCAGGTTGTGAGTATTGTGTTATGGAGGTTTCTTCTCAGGCGTTAAGTCAAAATCGAGTTTATGGTATTGATTTCTGTGCATCGGCAATTACAAATATAACTCCTGAGCACCTTGATTATCATGAGTGTATGGAGAATTATATAGATGCAAAACTTGAGCTTTTCAAAAAATCTCAATTTGCTTGTGTGAATATAGATGACAGTATAATTGCAAACCATCTTGACAGAATAAACTGTAAAAAAATTACATATTCTGCTCTTTATGACCGTGCGGATTATACAGCAAAAAATATTATCTGTAACGAAAACGGAATACAATACGAATTTGTGGGACTTGAATGTATAAGCAGAATTAAATCGGATTTGTTTGGCAGATTTACAGTTTACAACACCTTGTGTGCAACAAGTATTTTATTGAATCTCGGCTTTCATATAGAAAAAATATCACAGGCAATTTCGAAACTTTCTCCTATAAAGGGCAGAGCAGAAATTGTGAAAATACCAGGAAACTATACTGTAATGATAGATTATGCCCACACTCCCGACGGATTAAAGAATATACTTACTTCACTTCGGGAAATAGCAACGGGAAGAATAATTCTTGTTTTTGGTTGTGGCGGAGACAGAGATAAATCAAAACGTGCCGAGATGGGAAAAATTGCAGGTGAATTTGCTAACTATACCGTTGTCACGAGCGATAATCCACGTACGGAAAATCCTCTGCTTATAATAAATGATATTTTGTGTGGTATGGAAAAATCAAAAGCCCGTATTGCGGTTATCGAAAATCGTCGTCAGGCAATCGAGTTTGCACTTAAAAAAGCAAAAAATGGTGACATAGTGCTCCTTGCAGGAAAAGGACACGAAACTTATCAGATAATTGGGGAAAATAAAATTCCCTTTGATGAAAGAGAAATAATAAGCGAATATTTCGGGAGAAAAATATGAAGTTAAAAGTGACAGAAATAGCAAAAATGTTTGGACTTGAAAATGAGTCACAAAATTTAATAACACGAGTTTCAATTGATAGTCGTGATGTGGATGAAAATACACTCTTTTTTGCAATCAAGGGTGAAAGATTTGACGGACATGACTTTGTACAGGATGTGGCAGAAAAAGGTGTTGGTGCTGTTGTTTGTCACAGAGAAGTGGAATGTTCAGCTCCTGTAATATATGTTGAGGATACAAAAGAAGCATTCCTTCGATTTGCTACTGAATACAGATGTTCCATTGACGGACTTACAGTAATCGGACTTACCGGCAGTGTGGGAAAAACCACAACGAAGGAAATGGTTGCATGTGTTATGGAGCAGAAGGGTGAAACCCTTAAAACCGAGGGTAATCTTAACAATGAAATCGGTGTTCCGAGAACACTTTTCCGTCTTGAAAAAACAACAAGAAATGCCGTAATTGAAATGGGTATGGACGGTGCAGGACAGATTACCGTGCTTACAAAATGCGCAAGACCTGATTGTGCGATTATTACTAATGTGGGCGTTTCTCACATTGAAAATTTAGGGTCACGAGAAGGAATTTTACAAGCAAAGCTTGAAATTATTCAGGGTCTTAAAAAAGGTGCAACTCTTTTCCTTAACGGTGACAATGATTTGCTCAGTACAGTAAAAAATGATGACTATAAGATTGTTTTCTTTGGCATTGAAAATAAAAACTGTGATGTTTTAGCAGAGGAAATCAAGGAAATCGGTCTTTCAACTGAATTTGTTGCAGTGAAAGGTGATATAAAGCAGAAAATCACTATTCCGACTGTGGGAATTCACAATGTTTATGACGCTTTAACTGCTTTTGCAGTAGGTCTTGAATACGGAATTTCTCCTGAGGATATTGCAAAAGGTCTTCAGAATTATGTTCCGTCAGGAATGAGACAGAGAATTAAGGAAATAAACGGAATAACAGTTATTGAGGACTGCTACAATGCAAGTCCTGATTCACAAAAAGCAGGTCTTAACTCACTTTGTAAAATTGCAAGGGGCAGAAAAATCGCAGTTTTGGGTGATATGCTTGAGCTTGGAAGCTATAGTGAAACAGCACACAGAAATGTTGGTAAATATGCTTCTGAATGTCAGGTGGATGCCCTTTATACTTATGGTAAGCAGTCAGAATTTATGGCGGATACTGCAAAGGCAGAAGGCTTGACAAATGTTTTCTCATTTACTGATAAAGCCGAGCTTACAGATGCTCTTTTAGGTGAAATAAAAGAAGGCGACACACTTTTATTCAAAGCGAGTCGCGGTATGAAGCTTGAAGAAGTATTCCAAAAAATTTATGAACAATGGGATGTTAAATAAGGAGTTGTGGATATGGATATTTATGTAGCATTAGGCGTAGCAGCAGTTTTAAGCTTTCTTATAGCGTTTTTATTGGGATTTGTACTTATTCCTTGGCTTAGAAAGTTAAAATTTGGCCAGACTATTCTTGATATTGGTCCTGCATGGCATAAATCAAAGCAGGGTACACCTGTTATGGGTGGTATAATGTTCATCATCAGTACCATAGTTTCTGTAGCTGTAGTACTTGTAACAGACCATTTTATGGGTGGAAATCTTTTCGCAAGTGAACACATTTTACCTGATACATTAAAGGTAAAGCTTGTTGCAGGTGTTATTCTTGCAGTAGGACTCGGACTTGTAGGCTTTGCTGATGACTATATCAAGGTTGTCAAAAAGAGAAATTTAGGTCTTACTGAAATTCAGAAAACAATTCCTCAGGTAATAATAATCATCGGTTATCTCGTAGCACTTTATGTGAATGGTCTTACATATATTCAGATTCCTTTCGTTGGTGCAGTTGACCTTAAATGGTTCTTCTGGCTTTTCGGAATCTGCGTAATTTACGGTGCGGTTAATGCGGTTAACTTTACTGACGGTGTTGACGGCCTTTGCGCAAGTGTAACATCAGTTGCAGCAATAGCATTCTGCATAGCTGCTCTTATGACAAAGTTCTTCGGTATAAGTATTCTTGCAGCAGCTCTTGCAGGTGGTTGTTTAGGTTATCTTATCTGGAACTACTATCCTTCAAAGGTTATGATGGGTGATACAGGCTCAATGTTCCTTGGCGGTATGGTAGTAGCTCTTGCATTTGCAATTGATTGTCCTATTATCCTTGTTCTTTTCGGTATAATTTATGTAATTGAAGCAGTTTCAGACCTTATTCAGATTGGATATTTCAAGGTAACACACGGAAAGAGATTCTTTAAAATGGCTCCTATTCACCATCACTTTGAAATGTGTGGTTGGAAAGAGCGTAAAATTGTTACAGTATTTACTCTTGTAAATATGATTGGTTGTGCAATAGGACTTGCACTTTATTGGTTTGGTATAATTAAAAAATAATTACAAATAATTTGTTAAACAGGTGGTGAGAAAATGGCAACAAGACAGAATATAAAAAAGAAAAAAAACTTGGTAAATTCACTTTTCGCAAAGGGCTCAATTGATATTCCTTTCTTTATAATACTTATGTCAATTGTGACAATCGGTCTTATAATGCTGTTTTCCGCAAGCTACACCTACAGCTATTATAACAGAGGAAGCAGTACACAGATTTTCTCGCGTCAGATGATATTCGCAGTACTTGGATTTGTGGCAATGATGGTCATATCAAAGATCGATTCTTTCAATTTCAGATATGTCACATTGATTGTCGGTTTTGTTTCGTTGCTTTGCCTTTTGGTTGTCCTTGTTTTGCCGGAATACAAACCGGGCTTCAAGCGTTGGATTAACCTTGGATTCACAACATTCCAACCGTCAGAAATTGCAAAAATTGCTCTTATTATGATACTTGCACTGTTGCTTGAAAGGTATCACAATGAGCTCAAGGGCAAAGAACCAAGTGAAATGGGTCTTTGTAAAAAAATTGATATGATGAGTGACGGCAGAGTTATAATCACCAAATCAACAACAACCCTTTTCGGATTAGTCGGTATAATCGGTGTTTTTGCCGGTCTTGTTTATCTTGAACATCACGTTTCGGGTACAATTCTTATGTTGGCACTCGGAATCACAATGCTGTGGTTAGGTGAGGTCAGAAAACAATGGTTTGTAGTAGGAATTATCGTAGTTGTCGTTGCAGCAGTTGTGCTCATAGCAAATCCGAAAATTCTTCAGGAATATGCGGGTGAAAGAATTGTTGCCTGGCTGGATAAAGATTATTCACCTATGGGTGCTCGTTGGCAGACAAACAATTCACTTTACGCCATCGGCTCTGGCGGATTTTTGGGAACAGGTCTCGGACAGTCAAAACAGAAGCACCTTTATGTTTCTGAACCGCAGAACGACTTTATTTTCTCAATTGTATGTGAGGAATTAGGTTTTGTCGGTGCAGTGGCAATTATAGTTCTCTTCGCTTTGCTTATATATCGTGGAATTAAAATCGGAATGAGAGCAAAAGACCGTTTCAGTGCATTGCTTGTAATGGGCATTGTGTTCCAGGTTGGTATTCAGGTAGCACTCAACATCGGCGTTGTAAGTGACTTGTTGCCAAATACAGGTATTGCTCTTCCGTTCTTCTCGGCAGGTGGTACATCCCTTGTTATTTTACTTGCTGAAATGGGAATGGTGCTTTCTGTCTCAAGAAGTGTAAATAAACGAGATTGATAAAAAATAAAAAAATTATGAAAAGGAGTGATTAGTGTGAGAGTAATGTTTGTTGCAGGTGGAACAGGTGGTCATATTAACCCGGCTGTTGCTGTGGCAACTGAAATCAGAAGACTTGACCCATCAGCTGAGATTCTTTTTGTGGGAACAGAAGGCAGAATGGAAACACAAATCGTTCCAAAAGCAGGATTTTCTATCAAAACAGTCAAGATGAACGGTTTCTGCCGTAAAAAAACAATCAAAGGCTTAATTGAAAATATAAAAACTGTAATGCTTACATTAAAAGCATCTTCAGTTGCAAAGAAGATAATCAAAGAGTTTAATCCCGATGTGGTTGTAGGTTTCGGAGGTTATGTTACAGGTCCGGTGCTTAAAACTGCTGTAAAAATGGGCATAAAAACTGCAATTCATGAGCAGAACGCTTTTCCGGGTGTTGCAAACAAAGCCCTTGCTAAAAAGGTTGACAAGGTAATGCTTACATCCATTGAAGCAGAAAAATATATGAAATGTAAAAATCCTCCGGTTGTGACAGGTCTTCCTGTCAGACGTGAAATTATAAAGTCTGACCGTGATTTTTCCCGTGCTTCTCTCGGTATTCAGAATAATGATATGCTCATTCTTTCAATGGGTGGATCATTGGGTGCAAACGCCATTAACAACGCAGTTGTTGAAATGCTTGAAATACTTAAGGATGAAGACAATATAAGATTTATACATTCAACCGGAAAATACGGAAAATGGGTGGGAGATAAGCTTAAAGAGAAGAATATTTCCTACGGAAACTCAACAAATATTGAAATTCGTGAATACATAGACAATATGGATGTCTGTCTTTCTGCCTGTGATTTGGTAATAAGCAGAGCAGGTGCAAGTTCAATTTCTGAAATTGAGGCACTTAAAAAACCTTCAATCCTTGTGCCGTCACCAAATGTTGCAGAGAATCATCAGTTCCATAACGCTATGGCTCTTGCGAAAAATGACGGTGCAATCCTTATTGAGCAGAAGGACCTTGACGGTCAGAAACTTGCCGACAAAATTCTTGAGCTTAAAAACGACAGAGCAAAGCTTAGTAAAATTTCTGAAAATGCAGGTAAAAATGCTAAGACAAATGCTCTTTCAGAGATTTGTAAGATAATTACATCACTTTGATAAATAACAGTTTTCACACAAACAGCATAGTATGTGATATATTGTAAAGGGCGTGTGAAAATTGAATAAAATTATTGTTAAGGGCAGAAATAAACTTAACGGAGAAATTTCCGTTCAGGGGGCAAAAAACAGTGTGCTGCCGATTCTTGTGGCAACTCTGTTGATTGAGGGTGTTTCTGTTATACATAATTGTCCATATCTTTCCGATGTGGACGCAACGATTAAAATTTTACGATATCTGGGCTGTGTTGTGAACCGTGAAGGTCATACAATAACAGTAGATTCAACAAATGTCAAAAAATTTGATGTTCCCGATGACCTGATGAGAGAAATGCGTTCTTCCATTGTATTTCTCGGAGGCATAATGGGAAGAATGGGCAGAGCGGTGCTGTCAACCCCGGGCGGTTGTGAAATAGGGCTGAGACCAATTGATTTGCATCTGTCTGCTATGGAGCAATTCAGTGCCACAGTCAAAACTGAAAACGGATTTATTGATTGCTCTGCAAAGGAAAAGGGTCTAATCGGTACAAAGATTACACTTTCTTTTCCCAGTGTAGGTGCTACTGAAAACATAATTCTCGCAGCAACACTTGCAAAGGGTATGACAGTGATTTCCAATGCTGCCCGTGAGCCGGAAATACGCGATATGGCGGAATTCCTTAATCGCTGCGGTGCAAAAATTTACGGTGCAGGTGACAGTACAATTACAATAGAGGGTGTTTCTTCTTTGCACAGTGCTGAGCATACAATATTGCCTGACCGGATTGTGGCCTCCACATATATGATAGCTGCTGCTATGACGGGCGGAAAAATATGCCTGAAAAATATAATTCCATCCCATATAGGACCGATTATTCAACCCTTGCGTGAAGCGGGTTGTCATGTAACGGTAAACGGAAGAAATGTAACACTTGTTGCACCAAACCATCTTAAACGAATACGGATGATTCGCACAATGCCTCATCCGGGATTTCCCACAGATGTTCAGGCGCAGATGATGGCTCTGACAACAGTTGCCGAAGGAACAAGTGTCTTTGTAGAAAACATATTCGAAAGTCGGTTTAAGCATATCGGTGAGCTTCTGCGATTTGGTGCTAAAATCAGTGCCGAGGGCAGAATGGCTGTTGTTGAGGGCGTTAAGGCTCTTAACTGTGCCAATGTTAAAGCTACGGATTTGCGAGGTGGCTCCGCTATGATTTTAGCGGGACTTTGTGCCGACGGAATAACAGAAATATCCGAAATACACCATATAGACAGAGGGTATGAGGAGCCGGAAAAAGTGCTTGGTTTATTGGGCGCGGATATAAAAAGGGTGAATGACGATGAATACTCGAAAACCTAATAGAAATCCTGAAAGAACTCCAAATAGAACTCCAAATAGAAATTTTGACAGAAATCCTAACAGAAATCCGAATCAACGTGTTCAGCTTTCAAATAATGAAAGAATTGTTCAACGAACTAATCTTCGCAGACGTAAAAATAAAAGAAAAAGACTTATCATTCGTATGGTGCTCGGACTGATAATTTTTATTATCGGTACAGTTCTTGCTCTGACCTTGTTTTTTAATATAAATACTATCAAGGTAACCG
>JAZNTF010000040.1:0-1954 GCA_045591625.1 Candidatus Fimenecus sp. | reverse complement strand
ATTGCTTCAACATTGTCTGTATTGAAATCATATTCAGCTTTATAAACGTCCATAAGAGCATCAATTTCAGCATCAGTAACATCGTTAATAACCTTTACAAGGTCACCAACAGCCCAAGTATTAACCTGCCAACCGAGTTTTGCCTGAACTTCAACTTTATCGCCCTCAGTAACTGCAACTTCACGCATATTGTCGCCAAAACGCATAACTTTAAGTTCTTTACTTACTGCAACACCAACTGCTGAACGCATCCAATCACCAAGACGAGTACGAACTGACTCTTTTGTCCAATGACCTGCGATTACTTTACGAGGCATACGAAGTCTTGCTGCAATGAATCCGTGTTCACGGTCACCGTGAGCAGCCTGATTAAGATTCATAAAGTCCATATCGATTTCGTCGTTAGGAATTTCTGTATTATACTGTGTAGCAAGGTGACAATATGGCTTCTGTAAATCTACAAATCCGTTAATCCACATTTTTGACGGACTGAATGTATGACACCAAGTGATGATACCTGCACACTTTTTGTCATAATTTGCTTCTCTTACAACATCTGTGATTTCTTTATTTGTCTTTGCAGTTACTTTATAAACAACTTTACAAGGAAGAGTGCCTGATGCGTTAAGTTCATCAACCATTTCCTGTGCACGAGCTGCAACAGTTTCTAAAACTTCAGGACCATAAAGGAACTGACTACCAACTACAAACCAGAATTCATAATTTTTCAAACTCATAATATATTTCTCCTTATTTCAAGTTAGCAATAGCAGCCTTTTCAACTGGAACTGCTGATTCATATCTCTTAATATATTCATTGAAGCCATCAACATCAGACTTTTCAGGTTCAATAACACTTGCTTTGTACTCAGCAAAAACTCTATTTTCCAGGTAATCCTCAAGAGTTTCATTACTACTTTTGTTTACCATATATGATGCAAGAAGAGCAATACCCCATGCACCGCCCTCACCTGCTGTTTCCATAACAGCAACAGGAGTATTGAGGGCCCCTGCCATAAGCTTCTGACCAACAACAGGAGTCTTGAAAAGACCACCGTGACCTAAAAGCTTTTCAATCTGAACATTTTCCTTATCAAAAAGAATGTTCATACCAAGACGAAGTGTTGCCATTGTGCCGTAAAGCTGTGCACGCATAAAGTTTGCAAGACTGAATTTACTGTCAGGCATTCTCACAAGTAATGGTCTGCCTTCTGCAGTATCAGTTACAGGCTCACCTGAATAATAGTTAAAGCTAATAATGCCGTTACAATCTGCATCGCCTTTAAGTGCCTCTTCATAAAGCATATCATAAAGAGCAGGTTTATTAACCTCAACACCACTATTTGCCAAAACCTCTGCAAAAAGTTTTACATAAGCATCCAAATCAGATGTACAGGTATTACAATGCACCATAGCAACAGGCTTACCTGTTGGTGTTGTAACCATATCGATTTCTGTATATACATCTGAAAGTGCTTTATCAAGGACAATCATACCAAAAATTGATGTACCCGCTGAAATGTTACCTGTTTTTGCAGCAACACTGTTTGTTGCAACCATACCGGTTCCTGCATCGCCTTCAGGCGGACAAAGAGGAATTCCTGATTCCAATTCACCTGTTGGGTCAAGAAGTAATGCACCATCCTTTGTAAGTGTACCGGCGTTGTCACCTGCAACGAGGATTTTTGGCAAAATATCAAGTAAATTGAATGAACAGCCTTTTATTTTAATGAGAGCATCAAAATCAGCTACCATTTTTTCATCATAGCAATTCTTTGTACTATCAATCGGGAACATACCTGCTGCTTCACCCACACCGATTACCTTTTCACCTGTAAGCATGCAATGAACATATCCTTCAAGTGTTGTAAGGAAATCAATGTGTGGAAGATGAGCTTCATCGTTGAGAATTGCCTGATACAAATGAGCGATACTCCGACGCTGTGGAATATTG
>JAZNTF010000039.1:0-12300 GCA_045591625.1 Candidatus Fimenecus sp. | reverse complement strand
GGGAGGGTCTCCGTGCCCTCCCGAACATATAATGCACACTTACGGGCAGGCACAGGTGCGGGTGTCCTGTGGACACCTCTGCGAAGCAGAAGCACCGACCGAACCGGTAGGTGAGATTTACCTGCCCCTACATTTACAATCATATTAGTTAAATATATAATTCTGCATTTACTCGATAATCTCCAATTTTACAAAATAAAAAGAGCAGAACGAATCTGCTCTTAAGATAATTTATAGAAATTTTATATCACACTAATGCAATTAAATATTTACCTAAAACATAGAAAACAGGAATTAAGAGTGCCGGTAAAAGATTTCCCACTCGGATTTTCTTGCCGAATGTAATATTTATACCTACACAGAAGATAAGTGCTGAGCCGATATATGAAAGATAACCGATTAACTCGTCACTTATTACATTTCCTGCAAAATGTCCTAATAATGTTATGGCTCCTTGATAAACAAAAATAGGAATAGCAGAACAAATTGCACCCAAGCCATAAGTCGAAGTCATAATGGCAACAATAACAAGGTCAAGCACTGCTTTTGCTGCAAGCATTGAATAATCCCCTGTAAGCCCATCCTGAATTGAACCTACGATAGCCATTGCACCGATACAAATAATAAGAGAAGTGTTTACAAATCCGTCGACAAACTTATTGTCTTTTTCAGCGTGGAACATTTTCTTCAATTTTTCTCCCAATGAATCCATTCTCTTTTCAATGTTGATGAATTCACCCACAAGTCCGCCAAGAACAAAAGAGGAAATAAGAAGCATTGTTCCCTGTGTTTCAATTTTTCCGTCAACAAATGTAAGCATTCCCTGTAATGTGCCTGTTACACCTATAAAAATAGTCGCAACGCCACAAGCAGCCATAAGAGTTTTTTCATATCGCTCTGAAATTCCCTTTTTAAAAAGCATTCCTATCAGACCGCCCAAAAGAACTAAAGCCGTGTTAATTATTGTTCCCAAACCAAACATTTTGTCACATCCAAAAATTTAATGTGACGATTATATCATCTGTAAAATATTTTTTCAATGAAATTATTTTACTTTATTGATTATTTCTCTTGAAAATTCAAAAAAATATGTTACAATACATTCATAATGGAGTAGATTGGGGTTTTATTAAATCAAATTTATTTCATAGATGACAAAAAAATGAAGGAGAAATAAAAACTATGGAAATCCTTAACAGTTTTAAAGACTTACTGTTCAGCGACATGATAAACCATTTTGACCCAAAAATGCTTATTATGTGGGCTATCGGCGGACTTCTCATTTTCCTTGCAATCAAAAAGGAAATGGAACCTACACTTCTTTTACCAATGGGCTTCGGTGCAATTCTCGTTAACCTCCCATTCTCAGGCGCAATCAATCAGGTGCTCGAAAATGGCGAACATCAGGAAGGTGCTTTATCCGTACTTTTTGACGCCGGTATTGCAAACGAGCTTTTCCCACTTATCTTGTTTATTGGTATCGGTGCAATGATTGACTTCGGTCCTTTGCTCTCTAATCCTAAGCTTATGATTTTTGGTGCTGCTGCACAGTTTGGTATTTTCTTCACACTCTGTATGGCATCAATGTTCTTCCCAATCAACGACGCAGCTTCAATCGCTATTATCGGTGCTGCTGACGGTCCTACATCAATTGTTGTTGCTAACAAGCTCAACTCTGAGTACTTAGGTGCTATCATGGTTGCTGCATATTCATATATGGCTCTTGTTCCTATTATTCAGCCACCTGTAATCAAGCTTCTCACAACTAAGAAAGAGCGTATGATTCGTATGCCTTACACTCAGACAGAGGTTAAGAAGATTACAAGAATCCTCTTCCCTATCGTTATTACAGTTGTTGCGGGTCTTGTTGCTCCTGCATCAGTTTCACTTGTTGGTTTCCTTATGTTCGGTAACCTTATCCGTGAATGTGGCGTGCTTAATTCTCTTTCAGAAACAGCTCAGAAGGTTCTTGCAAATCTTATTACAATTTTCCTTGGTATTACAATCGCAACAAAGATGCACTATGAATCTTTCCTTGCTCCTGACACACTTCTCATCCTTGGTCTCGGTCTCTTCGCATTCGTATTCGACACAGCAGGTGGCGTTATGTTTGCAAAGATTCTTAACATCTTCTTACCAAAGAACAAGAAGATTAACCCAATGATTGGTGCTGCAGGTATTTCAGCGTTTCCTATGTCAGGTCGTATCGTTCACAAAATGGGACTTGCAGAAGATCCTCAGAACTTCCTTCTTATGCATTCAATCGGTGTAAATGTTTCAGGTCAGATTGCATCTGTTATTGCAGGTGGTCTTATCCTCAATTTCTTTATGTAAGGAGAGTGTTAAAATATGTTTACTTCAATTATGGCTTCAAGTATTGAATTTAATCCAATGGCATTCGTTGACAACCTCTACTATATGGGTATGGGTATGGCCGGTATCATTATTGTTATGGGCGTGCTTATCGGAATTACAACTATTCTTAACAAAATCTTCTCAAAAACAAAGAAAAAAGATAAAGAAGACAAATAATTATAACAGCTTGACCGTCAGGAAACTGGCGGTCTTTTTTATTTAATTTTTTGTTAATTTTTTCTTTTCATATTGAATATAAATATTTCTTTATGATATAATTGCTATGTATATAAACACTGGAGGTGTTTTTGTGAAAAATTTCATTGAATATATTGAAGATTCCTGTAAAAATATAAAGGACTCAAAATTGTCCTATAAATACAAAAAAGGTCTTCTTGACCAAATGACGGAGCGTGCAAATGAGGTAACCGCAACCGGATTGCGTGACGAAAAAGTTCTTGCCGACTTGTTGGCTGCTGAATTTCCGGATATTGAGGGAAATTATTACGTTTATGAAAAAGCAGAAAAGAAAAAAGCAAGAGCAAGTTTTTTAAGAAAGCTTTTTGCTGTGGGCGGTGTTCTTTATTTCATCGCAATATTTATTACATACTTCTCTGTCAGCAATGCAACCGGTGAATGGAGTAAATCTTGGCTCATTATTGTTGGCGGCATCTTTTCTATGATAATCTTCTATGTGAGCTTTCTGATTAAGCGTTTATACCATTGGCACAGATTTTTACATCCTCTTGCAAGAGTTTTAATCGCAGGGTGTATAATGCTTGCATCAATCTTTGCATTCCTTTTTGTTCTTATGATGGCTAATCCGGGCTTTAGTTGGATTATCGTTATTTCAGGTGTGCTTCTCTGTTTTGTGGGAGATTTGATTTTTGCCTTTGCTACAAAGCAGAAATTCCGTACAATTTCTCTTTTCCTCTATATGCCTGCTATTTTTACAATGCTCTACATCGTTCTTGCAGGTATCGGATTGATTTCATGGCTTACCGGTTGGCCACTTATCTTTTTGGGAATTTTAGCAGATGCAATCATTGCCATGGCTATTGCCGGTCACAATGCAAAATACTTTATGTACAAACAGGAGGATGAGGAATAATGAAACGTAAGTTAAACGCTGAATTATGGGATAAGATGCATTATCTTTTCCGAGACTTCAACGACCGTATGGTTCACGTTGAGCTTGATTATGACTTTGTCCCTGACATTGAAGCTTTAAAAACAGTCATCATCTGTGCTTTCGAAAAAGCACCTGTTCTGCACTCAAAATTCGTGAATAAAAAAGTCAGTACACACTGGGAAGTTATGCCTTACAAAATCGAGGATGTTTTCACAGTAGAATATCCGGACGATATGGAGTTTGCAATTGATAATTTCCTGACACAGTATATTCCGCCTGAAAGCAGCATCCAAATGAAACTTGCTCTTTTTATCAAGGATGGTAAAAGTACTCTTTGTATGGTAGAAAATCATATGTGTATGGATGGCGGAGACCTTAAATGTTTCTTACAGGCTTTCTGCGAAAACTACACAAACTATGTTGAAAATGGTGTGAGCCCGATTGAATTCCGAACAGGTTCAAGAGCTTATACAGATGTTTATTCAGGTTTTTCAAAAATGGAATCCGGTGTTGCAAAGCGTCTTTTTAAGAATATTAATGCCCGTGACAATCACAAATTCCCACTCACAGAGGATAGTATTCGTGACAAATCTTTTATCGCAAGAAAGAAATTCAGTGAAGAAACTCTTGCAAAATTAAAGGCAAAAGGCAAAGAGCTTGGTGCCACAGTAAACGAAATGCTTCTTACTGCATATTTTTACAGTGTTTACGAATTAGCTGATTTTTCACCAAGTGACCAGGTTATGATTTCCAGTGCCATTGACCTTCGCCGACATATGGACAGTGTAGAAGATAAAGGTTTTACAAACCATACCGCATGGATGCAATGTGCTATACCTGAACGAGGCAGAGATATTTTTGAAACAGTTCAATATGTTGTGAGAAGTTCAAATAGGTTCAAAAAAGATAAATATATGGGTCTTTACGGTCTTCCTCTTCTCAATTTTGGTTATAGTATTCTTCCTCATGCAGCCAGTGAAGAAATAATTAAAATCGGATATTCGAATCCATATATGGCAATGAGCAATATCGGCATCCTTAACGGAAAGCATTTTTCCCTTTCCGGAAACGAGCCAACAGACGCTTTTATGTCCGGTGCTGTAAAATACAAGCCTTTTGTCCTTCTTACTGCAACAACATATAAGAACGTGATTACACTTTCAATGTGCGTTCGCGGAAACGAAAAAGATAAGGTAATTGTAAATAATTTCTTCGACCTTATGGAAAAGAATATAAACACACTTATTGGTGAATAAACACTTATAACGGATAGTTATGGCTGTCCGTTATTTTTTTATAAAAATCGCAAAAACCCTATTGACAGTCACGTGAACCTGTGATACAATCAAATCACTACATAAAAGGAGGTGGAGTAGATTGGAACATATACCGGGAACAACATTAACCTTTAATACTGTTGCAGCTGACAACTGTTTTTCGCTGATTGCTCCGCTGTTAACCGTTACAAAAGGTCTTACTTTGGCACAAGTTCGAGAGTTGACGGGACTTGAAACTTCTACAATTCAAAACTGGATAAAACGCGGATGGGTAAAAAATCCCGAAGAAAAACGATATGGCGAAGAACAGACAATGCGTATTATTCTTATCAATATGATGCGCGGTTCAATGCAGCTTGAGCAGATTGCCTTTCTTATGAGCTATATCAATGGTTCTGTTGAAGACCGTTCGGACGATATATTACCCGACAGGGAATTGTTCAACATTTTATGCAGTATAATTTACGAGTGTGAACGAAAATCACTTTATGACACAACTGAATTTGATGTCAATATAGAATCACATATCAAGAATGTTATGGTACGCGATGATGTTTCAAGGTCAAAGCTTAAAACTGCGTTAAGAGCAATGGTACTTGCAATTCTTTCAACAAGAATGAGAGATTTGGCACAAAAAGCCTTTATGGAGCTTGGGGAGGTTGTTTGAAATGGTAAATCTTTATGTATCAATTTCACCGGAAGAAACGGCAAAACTTATCAACAGCACCATCACAAACAATTCTGTCACAGGAGAATTGATTGACGAATATGTAAGTGACACAGAGAACGGTACTTCAGTAATTGTTCAGATTTATGAAAAATATTATTACCGTGTAAACAACCGACTTACTCTTACCGTTGTTATTGATAATGTTTCGGGCAGAACACACATCCACGCTATAGGTGCCGGTGGTAGTCAGGGAGTTTTCTTCCGATTAGACGGTGGTTCTTCAGAAAATTTTGAGGACAGTATTTACGATGCAATTTACCAATACATTATAAAATAGGAGGAGATTATTATGCAAAAAGAATATAAAATTATAGAAGTTAAACTCAGTGAAGCCGAAACCAAAATGAATGATATGGCTAAACTCGGATGGGAAGTTGTAAGCACAGATACTTATTTTAATGGTGTGGCACATACAAAAGCAGGAACACCAATGCTCATCGTTTTCGAAAGAGAAATTGAAGAAAAATAAAACAATGAAGGAGAGATGGTATGGAATATCTTATAGCCAATCCGTGGATAATCTGGCTTGCAGTCGGCATATTCTTTTTAATTGTTGAACTAATTACATCGTCTCTTGTTTCAATCTGGTTTGTACCATCAGCAATTATTACCTGTCTGTTGTCTTTCATTATAGACAGTTTTTGGATACAGGTAGCAATTTTCGTTGTTTTAAGTGCAGTGTTTATGGTTGTTTGTCGCAAAATATACAATAAACACATAAAAAAGCCTGTTGATGATATTGACCAAAACGAGAAGCTTTTAGGTAAAACAGCAACAGTTACAGAGGATACAAACAGTATTACGGGAAGAATACTCGTGGGAGATGTTTATTGGAAAGCTGTTTCAGAAAATGGTGAAACTCTCCCGAAAGGAGAAACAGTAATAATAAAGAGTGTCAACGGAACAACTCTTACAATAAATAAAAATTAAAAAAGGAGAAAACTTATGGAATTATTAATTATACCTGTTATTTTAATCGCTATTGTTATAGCAATCATAGTTGCAAATGTTCGTATCGTTCCACAAGCAAATGCTTTTGTTATTGAAAGACTTGGTGCATATCATTCAACATGGGACACTGGTCTTCATGTGAAAATTCCGATTATCGACCGGTTAGCTAAAAGAGTAAGTCTTAAGGAAGCTGTTGTGGATTTCCCACCACAGCCTGTTATTACAAAAGATAATGTTACAATGTCAATTGATACTGTTGTTTTCTATCGAATAGTTGACCCTAAACTTTATACTTATGGCGTTGAAAAACCGATGATGGCTATTGAAAATCTTACAGCCACAACTCTTCGTAATATTATCGGTGACCTTGAGCTCGATGCAACTCTTACATCAAGAGATACTATCAATTCAAAAATTACAGAAGTTCTTGATGAGGCAACAGATGCCTGGGGTATTAAAATCAATCGTGTTGAGCTGAAAAATATTATGCCACCAAGAGAAATTCAGGATTCAATGGAAAAGCAGATGAAAGCTGAACGTGAACGTCGTGAAAAGATTCTTCAGGCTGAAGGTGAAAAGAAAGCGGCTATACTTGTTGCGGAAGGTGAAAAAGAATCTGCAATTCTTCGCGCAGATGCTATTAAAGAATCTAAAATTCGTGAGGCTGAAGGTGAAGCTGCAGCAATCATTAAAATTCAGGAAGCAACTGCTGCAGGTATCGAGATGATAAACAAGGTAAATCCAAGCCAAGAATTCATCAGCATTAAAGCCCTTGAATCATTTGAAAAGGCTGCTGATGGTAAGGCAACAAAGATTATCATTCCATCAGAAATTCAGGGACTTGCAGGACTTGCAACTTCCTTAACAGAATTAGTAAAGAAAGACTGATTAAAACTTAATATCACGTAGCGGGGCAGGAGTTTTTCTCCTGTCCTTCTTATTTCAATATGCAAATTATAATTTATCGGGGAGATAAACCCATTCCGCTCCCTCCTCGAGGGAACTGTCGAGCATTAGCGAGACTGAGGGAGTAACAAGTAAACCAACAAACTCCCTCCGTCATTTTCTTGCGAAAATGCCACCTCCCTCAATGAGGGAGGGTAATCGAATACCCCGTTAAACTCCGATTTATGTTAGGTTGAAACCACCTCATTTTTTTATTGATTTTAAATTATATATATGATAAAATTATTGCGTATGAAAGATTTTAGGGGGAATTACCATGTGTAAGTTTTATGCAGAATTAAAAGAGAATGGTGCAGTTGTTCGTTGCAATAGTTTTGACAACGAATACTTTTCATTTGATTATGAAAAGAAGGAAGACAGCATCAAGGGTGTACTCACAGCAAAAAAAGGCTTTGAAATGCAGAGCCTTGTAGTGGAATATGATAAGGATTTTGACGACGATGACCTTTTCTATGCAAACGGTTATCAGGCTTGGACAACATCTCGTGAATTCTCAAAGAATGACAAATTTGACGGACTTCTTGAGCTTGCAAAAATCACAAAATTCACTGCTCATTTCGTAGGTCTTTCAGGTGACTATCATTTTGCAAAGGGCTATGGTGAAACAGGTAAGTTCCATGGCTATACATATTGCTATTTCCGCGAAAAGGGCGAAAGAGAAATCAAGCTTTACGGCTCAAAGAGTGAACGTAAGGGATTTACAGTTTTCGAAGTTGATATGAACGACGGAAAGTTCAGAGTAACAAAGGATGTTGAAGGACTCGTTCTTAAAGCAGGTCAGGAATACGAAATGTTTGATATCGCAATTATCGAAGGCGGTATGGACGAGGTTATGGATAAGTATTTCTTTGACTTTGTAGGATGCAAAAAGCCTACAATCAAACATCTTTCAGGTTACACTTCATGGTACAATTATTTCCAGAATATTGACGAAAACATTATCATCCGTGACCTTAACGGTCTTGACAGAGCAAGTGAAGAGGTTAATATCTTCCAGGTTGACGACGGATATCAGCACGCTGTTGGTGACTGGCTTATTACTGACCACAAAAAATTCCCTAAGGGCATGAAATATATTGCTGACGAAATTCACAAGAAGGGCTATAAGGCAGGTATCTGGCTTGCTCCTTTCAGTGCACAATGTTCTTCAATTATCGCAAAGAAGCATCCTGACTGGCTTATCAGATGGAATAAGACAGGCAAAAAGATGCTTGGCTGTCAAGGCTGGGGTGGTGCATATACACTCGATATATACAATCCTGATGTTCGTGAATATATTAAGAAGGTTTTCGACACAGTTCTCAATGTATGGGGCTATGATATGGTTAAGCTTGACTTCCTTTATAGCCAGTGTATTGAACCTCGAAACGGTAAAACCCGTGGCGAAATTATGTGTGACGGTGTAGATTTGCTTCGTGAAGCTTGCGGTGACAAGTGGATTCTCGGTTGCGGTGTGCCTATCGGTGCATGTATGGGTATCTTTGATGCTTGTCGTATCAGCTGTGACGTTAATAAAAACTGGAAATTCGAGCTTAAAAAGAGCCTTAACATTAACTCAATCGTTACATGCGTCAGAACAAATGCAGAAATGCCATCATCACAGAATGCAATTACAAACACAATTTTCCGTAATCATCTTGATGGCAGAGCTTTCTGTAACGACCCTGATGTATTCTTCCTCCGTGATATCAATATTGGTTACAATTGGGAACAGAAGCTTCTTCACGGTAAGGTAAATTCTGTTTGCGGAAATGTCCTTTTCGTTTCTGACAATGCAGGTGATTTTGATGATAACAGAATCGATGTTCTTAAGGACTTCTTCAAGAACAAGGATTACAAGGTTAATTTTGCAGAATTTGAAAGCGACGATGTAATTCGTCTTGACTTTACAGAAGATGGTGTTGACAAGACACTCAGACTTAACCTTGACAGTGGTGAAAGCAACGTATTTGATGTTCTCTAATAGGTGATATTATGAAACTTGCAGTTATCGGTGGTGGCGGAGTCCGTTCAATGTTTCTAGCAAAGAGCATTGCGGGCAGAGCTCTTAAGATGGGTATGAAGGAACTCGTCTTTATGGATAACAATGAGAAAAAATTAAACATATACGGCAAGATGGCGAGAGAAGTCTCTCGCCGTCTTTGTCCTGCCTTGAAATTCACATTGACAACTGACGGAAAAGAAGCAATAGAAAATGCGGATTATGTTATAACAACTATCCGTGCCGGTGGTGACCGTATGCGTTGCCGTGACGAGAGAATTGCTCTGAGTATGGGTATTCTCGGTCAGGAAACAACAGGTGCAGCCGGTTTTTCTTTTGCTATGAGAAGTATTCCTGCGCTTAAAGAGTATTGCGAATTGGTAAAGCAGTATGCAAAGCCTGACGCTATGGTGTTTAATTTTACAAATCCTGCAGGTGTTGTATCACAGACTCTTCGTGATATGGGTTATGATTTTACATATGGCATCTGTGATGCACCAAGCGGAATGTTGAGAAGATTTGAAGAGCTTTATGGTTATTCTGAAAATCATCTTGAAGCACTTTGCTACGGGCTTAACCACCTGTCCTTCTTTAAGTATATCAAGGCAGACGGTGTTGATATAACATCCAAAATCGTAAGTGATGACAGGGCTTATGAAAATACTGACTTGAGATATTTCAGCAAGGATTTCTTAATGAGAAAACAGTATGTGCCTAACGAATATATGTATTATTTCTACAACCGTGAAAAAGCTGTCGAAAACATTCTTAATGCAGAGCGTACCCGTGGTGAGCAGATTGCAGACATCAACGAAAAAATGACAGAGGAATTGTCAGCGGTTGATATTGAAAAGGATTTCCCGAAAGCACTCGAAATCTTTGATTATTACTATGGTCTTCGTGAAAATTCATATATGGCAAGTGAAACAGGTGAAAAGAGAAATTCAACCTGGCATTTTGATATGTATGCACCTGATGACGGAGGTTATGCAGGGGTTGCACTTGGAATAATTGATGCAAAAAATTCAACTGAAAAGAACAGAATGATTGCCTGTATTCCAAATGAAAACAAGGCTATTGATTTCCTCGATGAAAGTGATACTGTTGAAATTTCCTGTGAAATTAAGAATGGTAAGGTGACACCAATCACAATTGGTGATGTGCCATTTGAAAACAAAGAGATTATAACAAGAGTCAAGGCTTATGAACGACTTGCATCAAAGGCGATTATAAATTGCGATAAGGAAAGTGCGGTTGACTGTCTTTATCTTCATCCGCTTGTTGGTTCATATTCTTTGGCTGAAAAGCTTGTGGATAGTTATATTGAATTAAATAAAGATTTTACAGGTGATTGGAAATGAGTTTTGTTGCAGCTTTCGGAAAACTGAACGTTGATTTGCTTTATTCAGGTATGCCGCGAATTCCGAATGAGGGGGAAGAGATTTATTGTAAGGCTTTTAAGGTTTGTCTCGGCGGCGGTCTTCCTGCAACTATGATAAATTGCTCTCGACTTGGTGTTCCTGCAAAAATCGGCACATTTTTAGGTGACGATATGTTCTCAGACTTTGCAAAAAGTGAGCTTATTAAAAGCGGAACAAATTATGAGATTTTTGAGAGTCAGAATTACCCTTTGAATGTGACATCCGCAATTATCACCGATACAGACAGAACCTTTGTGTCTTATGGCGGTACAGAAACTTATTCCGATGAGATGCTTGAAAAAATTTATAATGCTCTTAAAGGTGCAAAAGTTGTTGCGATGCAGGAAAAAATCATTCCTGTATATAAAGAGCTGAAAAAAGGCGGTACAATTCTTGTGCTTGATACGGGATATAGTGAAGATATGTCCATTGAAAAGCATAAGGAATTGATTGAAATTGCCGATTACTATACTCCTAACATTGACGAAACTGAAAAGCTGACAGGCACAAGAGATTATAAGAAGGCGCTTAAAATACTCGGTGAATATTTCGAAAAGCCTGTTGTAAAGCTCGGTAAAGAAGGCTGTGCAGGATATGATAAGGACTACTTTGTAGTTGATAATATTGACGAATTCAAGTGTGTTGATGCAACAGGTGCAGGAGATGCCTTCCTTTCAGGCTTCATCTATGGTCTTTTCAACGGTTTTGATTTCAGAAAGTGTATTTTAGCAGGTAACATCACAGGCGGCAAATGTGTTACGGGTGTTGGTTGCCTGACAGAATATATTGCAAAAGACGGAATAAAAGATTATTTAGAAAAATATCAGTATTTGATAAAATAAAAACACTGTACAAAAATAATTCTTTATGATAAAATCATTGTGTATACAACTTTTAAGTTGAAGGAGAAAATGGAAATGGAAAAAGAAATTTATGCTCTTGCCTTTGATATAGGAACAACAGGTGTTAAGACTTGCCTTTTCAAGATAGGAAAAACAATTGAACTTATTTCTGCTGCAAGTGAGGGTTATAAGCTTTATATTATGCCTAATGGTGGCGCTGAACAGGACCCTGATGAATGGTGGGCAGCAATGTGTTCAACATCAAAGAAGGTTATAGCAGAATCAGGTGTTGACCCTAAAGAAATTTATGGTATTTCATTCTGTTCACAGATGCAAGGCTTGGTTCTTGTAGATGAAGAGGGAAAACATGTTCGTCGTGCGTTCAGTTATATGGACCAGAGAGCTACAGAAGAGCTTAAGAAGGGTATTGCTTACGGACCACAGATTGCCGGAGCGAATATTTTTAAGCTTTTACCATCACTTGCAATTACAGGTGCTGTTGCTGCAAGTGTTAAGGACCCGGTATGGAAATACAAGTGGACAGAGGCACATGAGCCGGAAAACTTTAAGAAAGTGCACAAGTGGCTTGACGTTAAAGAGTATCTTATCTGCCGTATGACAGGTGAATTTGTAATGACAAAGGAC
>JAZNTF010000038.1:0-17599 GCA_045591625.1 Candidatus Fimenecus sp. | reverse complement strand
GCGACGCAATTATGAATCTTATCCACTGTGGTCCGTTGTAGGGGCAGGTCTCCGTGCCTGCCCGTAGTAAACAACACGCTCTCGGTCGGGCACAGAGACCCGACCCTACAAGGTTTGTTGGTTCTATCACAATTACAATCGCAACGCAGTTCCGACACTTTGCGTTTTGCACTTTGCACTTCAACGACAAATTATAATTTGTTAGTATGTATATGGTATTTGTTGTCAATACTACTACAGGTGATTTATATGTTATCTGTATGGACGGCAAATTCCGAATTCAAAACATTTCCAAAATTAGAAAAGGATATCAAAACTGATGTTGCAATTATCGGTGGTGGAATAGCAGGGCTTTTGTGTGCATATATCCTGAAGCAAAATGGTGTTGATTGTGTTGTGCTTGAGGCTGACAGAGTTTGCAAAGGTGTAACACAGAATACTACTGCCAAAATAACATCACAACATGGCTTGATTTACGACAAACTGATAAAAAAGTTTGGTCTTGAAAAAGCACAGATGTATCTTCAGGCAAATGAAAAAGCACTGAAAACATATATTGAAATGTGCAAAAATATTGATTGTGATTTTGAACGAAAGGACAATTATGTTTATTCTGTCAACAATTCACGAAAAATCAACGATGAGCTTCACGCACTTGTAAGACTTGGATATAATCCTGATTTTTGTACAGAAATTCCTGTTCCTATTGACATTATGGGTGCAGTAAAATTCCATAATCAGGCACAATTCAATCCGTTAAAATTCTTGTCTTTTATTTCAAAGGGATTGACAATATATGAAAACACGAAGGTTATTGAAATTCGTGGAAAAAGGGCTTTAACTGAAAATGCAAAAGTTACAGCAGATTATTTTATAGTGGCAACTCATTTTCCGTTTATCAACAAATATGGTGGATATTTTATTAAACTTTATCAGGAACGAAGTTATGTAATAGCACTACAAAACGGACTTAAAATTGATGGAATGTATGTGGATGAGGCAGACGGTGGAATGTCTTTCAGAAACTACAAAAACTATCTTCTTGTAGGTGGAGGTGACCATCGTACAGGTAAAGACGGTGGAAAATACAATGAATTAAAAGCATTTGCATCAGTTAATTATCCCGGTCATCCCATAAAATATATGTGGGCAACACAGGATTGTATGAGCCTCGATTCTGTTCCGTATATAGGCAGATATTCAAAGAGAATTCCTAATATTTTTGTGGCAACAGGCTTCAATAAATGGGGTATGACTTCCTCTATGGTATCAGCAGAATTGCTTTGTGATATGATACTAAATAAGAAAAATGAATGTGAAAAATTGTTTTCGCCTTCAAGAAGTGTGTGTACACTACAACTGCCTGTTAATATGTTTGAATCGGCAATCGGACTCTTGACTCCATCGCGAAAACGCTGTCCTCACCTTGGCTGTGCTTTGAAGTGGAATTCAGCAGAGTACACCTGGGATTGTCCATGTCATGGCTCAAGGTTTAGTGAAGAAGGTAGTTTGATAGAAAATCCTGCCACAGATGACCTTTATAACAGATAAAATCCAATTGAATTCGACAAGACCTTTTTAAATTTGACAAAATATAAATTAGTTGGTATATTATCCTTATCTATATAAACGCGGAGAGACTGGGATAGTATGACAAAAAGAGGCTTGATAAAATTAGCGAGTTTTATATTGGCTATGACATTGTTATTTACAGGATGTGTTGCACCTGTAAGCAATCAGAATAATGCAGCAGACGTGGAATCAACTACTGAGGAAACAACAACTGAACCTGTCACAGAAAGAGAAATAGTTGAAAATCCGGACAAATTACAGGAGTTGGTGGAAAGGGTTGCTCAGCAATATGGTGCAGTGTCTATTCAGGTTGCAACAATCAAAGACGGTCAGGTTTCCTCGACAGCTGAATACGGATGGGCAGTAAAAGGAGAAAGAAAAGTTGATTCTGATACTAAAATTCGTATAGCATCACTTTCAAAAACAGCTCTTGCGATGGTTGTTTTCAGACTTATTGAGGAAGGTAAACTGGAGCTTGATAGGGATATTTCGGATTATTTAGGTGTTCCTGTAAGACATCCTTCTTATCCTGATGAAATAATTACATTGAGAATGCTTCTTACACATACTTCCGGATTTAGTTGCTATACTTATCAGAAATCTTTAGATGCAGTACAGGCTTATTTGCAAAGAAAAAGCACATATATAGAAAAACCCGGTGCAAAATTCAGATACAACAACTATGGCTTTGCTATTATTGCAACAATCTGTGAAATTATAACAGGAAAAAGTATGAATATGCTTGTAAGAGAGTATTTTCTTATTCCTATGGGAATAGAGGGCTCTTTCCTTGCCGGGCAGTTGAATCCTGACCAGGTTGCAGCACTTTACGAGAATACTTACACCCTTCAGCTGACTGTTGAGCGACAATTAAGCGCAAAAAATGATACAGAAAGACCTGCTGCATATATGGGATTATATGCGGGTGGTCTCACAATAAGTGCTAAGGATTTTGCAAAGCTGCTTACAATACTTATAAATGGCGGTATGTATATGGGTGAGCAATATTTGACACAGGAAAGCATTGACCAGATGCAGACACCACAGGTGCCTGATGAACCTATACAGTGTATGCCGGTTAAGAAAAAAGAAGGAATTTTCAAGCAGGACTATATGTACTATCACACAGGTAGTGCATACGGTACATATAATTTATATGCCTATAATCCGGATACAAAAGAAGGTTTGGTTGTTATTACAGTAGGTGCTTGGTACTCAAGGGACGAATATGATGTTTATTCCGTTTGCGGAGATATTGCGGATGAAGTTTTTGAACAAGATTTATTATAAAAAAGTCGGTAGAATGTAATCATTCTACCGATATTTTTTTGATTTATTTTAATAATGGGATTATATTTTCTGCAACAAGCTCGTAAGCTTGTGCGTTGATATGAAGTCCATCAAAGGTGTATTCTGTTTTAAGATTTCCGTTAGCATCCTTTAAATTGTCTGTGAAATCTACCCAGGCACAATTGTATTTTTTGCAAAGCTTGATAAATTCTGTATTCATCTCATTAATTTTTTTGTTATTTCGTTTTTCAAATTTATCACGCATTTCTTGATTTATAGGATATACAGCCTCAATAACAAAATTTATATCAGGACAAGCTTTTTTTGTTGTTTTTATTATATTTTCAAGATTATCCAAAGACATTGAGAGAGGAAGCCCACGCCCGATATCATTAGTGCCTATAAGTAAAACAAGGTTTCGGGGTTCAATGACAAGCACATTACTTTCAAGCCTTTCAAGAAGACGGTCGGTAGTGTCACCACTTATACCACGATTATAGACCGCCTGACCGGTCGATTTTGAATAATCGTAAAATAATTCATACCAGTTGAAAAAATCCGTTATGGAGTCGCCTAAAAGTACGGTCTGATTTTTAAGTGCGTATTTCTGATTTAAAAAATCATAATTATTTTTCTTGCTTTCCATTTCCCTGTTGTATTTTGTGATTTTTGAATAGTCTGATTTACTTTTCTTAAGAAACATTTTTTCACCTTATTTATAATAATTTATTTTGTGATACAATCTTTAAAAAATGTATCTACGCTATCCATAACCTTTAAATCCTCTTTTGTTATGAGTGAATAGTCAATATTTTTATACAATTCCTTTGCTTCGGGAGTGTTTTCACCTAAGGTTCCAATTTTAGCAAAGGTATCATTTAAATATTGCTCAGCATCTATATGCAGATAAACATTATGGAATTTATTTTCATATAATACAGTTTTTACATTCGGATTTTTGCTTATCTTATTTTTTCTGCCAACAGGACTATTTTGAATAGAAACCTGCATATCCTTACCACCGTGCATTATAAGTGTTGGAGTGGAATTGCTGTTGATTGTGCTACAGGAACGGAGAATTCCGGCCCTACCAAATCGGAAAAGATTTATTAAATCGAAGAAAGGACTTAAAAGCGAGAGGTTTATCTTTGTTTTTGCTTTTGCAATATCACAGATTAACTTGTTCATTGAGTTAAATGGTGAAAAAGCTGCAATACCTCTGATGTTTTTATCTGATATAAGAGCGGAAACATTGCAGACACTATATGCACCCCAGGAATGGCCGAGTAGAAGAAGGGGAAGATGGTTTAACTCATCTTGTGAAGATACAAAATTTATCGCGTATTTAAGGTCGATAACTCCTTGGGCAAAGCCGTAGAGCTTTTTTCCTTCAGATAAGCAACTGCCGGTATTGTCATAAGCCACAATAAGATATCCTTTTTGTGCAAAATAGTTGATTTCAGTAGTGTATGCGAGATGACCGGCACCCATTCCGTGTGAGAAGACAATAACACCTTTGAGATTTTCAACTTGTGTACTTTTATATATGAAACCATTGAGAGTCTGATCCTTGTCTGATTTAAAACTAATAGGTTTGGCATCAAGATTGTCAAAGTCGTCAGCCTCAAGATATTTGAGATTTTTGTTTCCCTCACATCTTTTAGATATTCCGGCAGCATCCATAATCTTTAAAGCTGCAAAAAACAAAAGTAATGCTATTAGTGCAACTGCAATTACAAAATAGAGCATAATTAGATTCCTTTCTAATGTGTTCCTTATCCATATTTTAACATATCGGACTGTTTTTTCAAGATTTTTCTTGCGGAAGTTGCTTGTGTGCTGTATAATGATTAATATAAAACTATTCAGGAGGATAATATGAAATATTATCGTCAGCTTAAAATTATAAGACTTGAGAATAAATTGAAGCAATATCAGGTGGCTGATGCTTTGGGAATAAGTCGTTCAACTTATTGCAGTTATGAAACAGGACGACGCTCAATAGACCTTGATATGCTTGCAAATTTGTCAAAGTTCTATAATCTTCCGATTGAACTTTTTCTTAAAGAGTTAAAGGTTGATATGGTTTGTGAAAGCGACACTTACGAAACAGAAAGTGACGCAAAATTTCTTTCTCAGCTTTCATCTGATGAGATTGCATTGATTGCAAAATATCGTGCAATGAGTAAGGATGACAAAAAAGAAATTGTTGATTTAGCAAAAAGTAAGGTTAAAAGCAAACCATAAACAGCTCATTATAAATATTTTAACTCCCGTTACACGAGTTGTTACGGGATTTTTTTGCATTTGCATAGTGATTTTGTTAGCCTTATTGACTATTTGGCTAATTTTATGATAAAATATAATTATAAATTATTTGTAAAGGTTTAGCTTATTATGAAGAGTAACAACTACAATATGACATCTTCTCTTGAAGATTATCTTGAAGCTGTCTTTGTGATTTCAAAGAAGAAAAGCAATGTAAGACTTACAGACATTGCTGATTATCTCGGTGTTTCAAAGCCAAGCGTTAATCGTGCAATAAATACTTTAACACAGAACGGATATCTTGAACATGTGACTTATGGTGATATACTGATTACCCCTCAGGGTGAAAGCTATGCGGCTAATGTTCTAAGACGACATAAAATCATCAAGCATTTTTTAATTGATGAATTGGGAGTTGACGAAAAAACTGCAGAGCACGATGCGTGTCAGATGGAGCATGTTATGAGTGCGGGTACAATTGACAAGCTTTATGAATATCTTGAAAGGCAGGGATAAGACGTGACTAAAGTAGCTATAATCGGTGGTGGTGCATCAGGTCTTGCCTGTGCAATCGAGCTTCTTCATACTGTTAAGGACCGAGAAGAAATCAAGGTTACTGTTTTCGAAAAGTTGTCCCGTGTCGGAAAGAAAATTCTTGTTACAGGAAACGGCAGATGTAATCTTACGAATATAAATGCCATAAATAGTGGTTTTCGTGGTGATGTTGCTTTTGCTCAATATGCCCTGAACAGATTTACACCTGATGAAAACATAAAGTTTTTCAATGAATTAGGTCTTTATACGAGGACGGAGGATGAAGGAAGAGTATATCCTTTGTCAAATCAGGCGTCCTCTGTTCTTGATGCACTTCGTTTTGAATGTACAAGGTTAGGTGTTGAAACTGTATGTGATTATCATGCAGTACATCTCAAATCAGTATTTAACGGGGTTATGAATAAATTAGTCATCAATAATCGTGACAGATTTGACTATGTTGTTGTAGCGGCTGGTGGTAAGGCCGGTAAAGTACATGGTACTGACGGAGATTCTTATGACCTTCTTAAAATGATGGGACATAGAATCACATCAATAGCACCTGCATTAGTCTCACTCAACTGTGAGGACTTTGCAAAGGCACTTAAGGGAGTTCGTTCAATATGCAGAATGGATTTGATTATAGACGGTAAAAAAACGCTTGATAATTATGGTGAAGTACAGTTTACTGATTACGGCTTGTCAGGAATTCCTATAATGCAGTTGTCACGATTTGTGTCAATGTCACCATCAAATGATATATGTATAAATCTTGATGTAACACCTGATTTTTCATTGGAGAAAATAGAAAATTATATATTTGACCGTCGTGAATTCGGTACGGGACTTTGTGAAAATCTTCTTATTGGTATTATGAATAAGCAACTGTGCATAACATTATTAAAGGAATGCTCAATAATTCCAAACGGAAAAATCAGTGATTTGACCGATGACGAAATAATTAAACTTGCTCGTCTTTGTAAGTGCTGGAAAATCAAGGTGAAAACGGCCCGTGGATTTGACTTTGCACAGGTGACGGCAGGTGGTGCGGATTGTTCACAATTTGACCATCGGACAATGGAATCCAGGCTTGTTGAAAAGCTTTTCTGTTGTGGTGAAGCACTCAATATTGACGGTGATTGTGGCGGATATAATTTACAATGGGCGTGGAGTTCAGGAAGATTAGCAGGACGAACAATCGGTGAAAGGATAAACAATGCTCAGAATTAACGAAATAAAAATGGATTTGGACTGCGATTTTCACCAAATCGAAGATGCTGCAGCCAAGACATTGAAGCTCAATAAAAACAGAATTTTAAAAACAGAAATCTTTAAGCAGAGCGTTGACTGCCGAAAAGGTGAGGTACATTTTGTTTTCACTGTAGA
Organism: Candidatus Fimenecus sp.; assembly: GCA_045591625.1. GTDB lineage: Bacteria > Bacillota > Clostridia > Oscillospirales > Acutalibacteraceae > Fimenecus. Next base: position 10,549 of record JAZNTF010000038.1, on the reverse strand, counting down.
TGTTACAGTTGACGGTGACGAAGATAAGATTCTTGAGAGTCTTAATAATAATCGGGTTATTAAATGTCAGAAATACGAATATAAAATTCCTGAATCAAACAGAAAAAGCACTTTGCCACCTGTTGTTGCTGGATTTGGTCCTGCAGGAATGTTTGCAGCTCTTATTCTTGCACGAAGCGGACATTGTCCGATAGTTGTTGAGCGTGGCAGGGATATTGATTCAAGAACTGCTGATGTCAATAATTTCTGGACAAATCGTATTCTTGATGAAACCTCTAACATCCAATATGGTGAGGGTGGAGCAGGAACATTTTCCGACGGAAAACTGACAACAGGAATTAAGGACAGTCGTTGTCGATTTGTTTTTGAGGAATTTGTGTCACACGGTGCACCTGAGGATATTCTCACAAATGCGAAGCCTCATATCGGTACAGATAAGCTTAAGGAAACTGTAAAAAATATCCGAGAGGAAATTATTTCTCTTGGTGGTACCGTCCTTTTTGAAACACAGCTTACCAATATTATCGTGGCTAATAATTTTATCCACGGCATAACTGTTATTGATAAATATGGTAAGGAAAAGGATATTGAAACAGATACTGTAATCCTTTCTGTGGGACATTCTGCGAGAGATACAATTGAAATGCTCTATGGCAAGGGTGTAAATATGATGCAGAAGCCATTTTCAGTTGGCGCGAGAATTGAGCATCCACAGGAATATATCAATTCTGTTCAGTATGGTGAATTTAAAAACCATCCTAAGCTTAAGGCTGCTGACTATAAGCTTGCTTGTCATCCGCCACACGGCAGAGGTGCATATACTTTCTGTATGTGTCCGGGAGGTACTGTTGTTTGTGCTTCATCACAAAAAGGCGGAGTTGTAACAAACGGTATGAGTGAATATGCCCGTGATAAGGAAAACGCAAACTCTGCAATCCTTGTCGGTGTTGAACCAGCTGATTTTCCGACGGAGCATCCGCTTTCAGGCTTTCAATTACAGCGTGAAATCGAAGAGAAGGCATTTCAACTTGGCGGTGGTGATTATTCAGCACCCGCAACTCTTGTGGGTGATTTCCTTAAAGGTCAGAAGTCAACTAAATTAGGTTCGGTAAAACCATCTTTTACAACAGGTGTCACCATGGATGATATAAGCCGTGTTTTACCATCAAAGGTTGTTAATACAATGCGTGATGCACTCCAGCAGATGGATAAAAAGCTTAAAGGATTTGCAATGGATGATGCTGTGCTGACTGCACCGGAAACAAGAAGCTCATCTCCTGTACGAATTTTGCGAGATGAATTTTATCAGACAAATATCCGTGGTCTTTATCCTTGCGGTGAAGGTGCCGGTTATGCAGGCGGAATTGTTTCGGCAGGTGTTGATGGGGTAAAATGTGCAGAAGCAGTGCTTTCGGATTTAACATAAAAAATATGTAACTAAACTGTAATTTGACAAAGAATTACTATATTGGTATATTATAATATACTTATAGAAACTAAATTTAAGAAAGGGGAGAGTTTGATGAATTATGACAATCTTTGTATGGGTTGTATGAATGAATTGCACGATGAAACGCAATGCCCTGTTTGCGGGTACAACGTTAGTACATCACAGAAATCCCCTTATTTACAGGTGAAAACTCTTGTCGGTGGCAAATATTTAGTCGGAAAGGTTATGTCCTTTAATAGTGAAGGTATATCATATTTGGCTTATGATGTTGAGCGTAAAACACCGGTAGTTTTAAGAGAGTTTTTACCGGAAGGTCTTGTTGTAAGAAGTTTTGATGATAAGAGTGTCACTGTTCTTGAGCGTCAGAGAGAGCTTTATGATGTGCTTTTGAGCAAATTTATTGCCTTATGGCGTAATCTTGCAAGAATACGTGGCTTTTCTGCGTTGATTCCTGTAAATGATATTTTTGAAGAAAATAATACCGCATACTCTGTTACAGAATACATAGAAAGCATTACTTTAAGAGATTTTCTTTTAAGAAGCAGAACGGGGTATTTGAATTGGGAAAAAGCAAATCAACTTTTTATGCCCGTACTTTCACTTTTGTCCTGTCTTCATGAACTCGGAATAGTCCATTACGGAATCAGTCCGGATACCTTGTTGGTGGGACGAGACGGAAAAATGAGACTTTCAGGATTTTCAGTAAAAGAATATAGATTCGGTGGTGAAAATATTGCTCCTGAAATTTTTGATGGTTATGCACCATTGGAGCAATATAAATTTTCCGTACAACATGGAGCCTGGTCAGATGTTTATGCATTTTGTGCAGTAATATACAGGTCCTTGGTGGGAAGTGTACCTCAGGATGCAGTTGCTCGTTCTACAAGTGATAAGCTTATAATTCCTGCAAGATATGCTGAAATTATTCCTGCTTATGTTATAAATGCATTGATGAACGGACTTCAGATTGACCCTGTTGACAGAACAAGAAATGTTGAAATTCTTCGTGATGAGCTTTCTGCGACACCATCAAATGTTGCTTCCTCATATTCAGGTGTGAATGTTAAACCTGAAGAAAATAATACAACAGCAGCACCGGTTGTTGCGCCTCCTGTGTATGTGGTGGAGGAAGAAGAATCTACAAATAGCACAATTCTTAAAACATTTCTTATTATTCTTGGTGTCGGCCTTGTAATTTTTGCAGGATGGATGATTGGTAGCAGGTTAATCAAAGCTCCTGAAGAAACACCTGAAGAAACTACTACTGAAGTCGGCGAACTGATAGAAGTGCCAAACTTCCTGAATACGGAATTTGAGCTTGTAGCCCAGAATAAGGTACAGAATGAAAGATTTGTAATTAAATCTGTGTACGAATATAGTTCAGAAATAGAAAAAGGTTACATTGTTTCACAAAGTATACAAGCGGGTGAAAGAGTTGAAATGGGCACAGAAATAACATTCGTGGTAAGTAAAGGACCGGAATATGTAGTTGTTCCCGTTGTTAAGGACCTTACTATTGATGAGGGAAGGGCAATACTTGAAGATGCCGGTTTTAAGGTTGAAACAATAGAAAAGCTTAACGACGGAAGTCATCTTGAAACTATAATTGCCAATGTTATCCCTGAAGAAGGCTCTGAACAGATAAAGGGCAGCACCATAACAGTTGAAGTATGGGGAGCGGTAACAGAAGGGGAAACCGATGAATTCATAGAAGATGATATAATCCCCGGAATTAGTATAGATGGTCTTGGAGACTTGTTTAACAGACATTAAAAAAAGTGAGTGTACGTTTACACTCACTTTTTAATTTTATTATGAAATTGTTATGCAATCCATACTCTCTATAATAATTCCGTTTATTGTAACTTCATCATCAGTGTAATTTACATAAACCTTAATACTGTTATCATATTCCGTACAATAGACACCTTCCTGCACACAGTAATGGGATGTCATACGAGCATCACGCAACATTGAAAGAGCATTGTTTGTCCTTGAGTAATAGGAAACCATCTCAGCGATGTTTTTATCACAAAAGAATTTTTCATCCATAGTTTCATTATAAGGTGTGCAATACCATTCAACACTTGGCACGCATCCGTATTCCAGAGCCTTCAAGAATGAAACTGCCACATCGTCGTGGGTGTTTAATCCTGTTGTACTGTAATCAATAATACCGTGAAGAAGCATTTGTACAAATGGTATTCCTGTATATGACTCCTTTTCCGGATAAGCCAAGGTTGAAATGGGAATATTTGTAATTATATCCGCATTTTTTACAGTGTAGATATTTCCTGAATCCACCATTAACATTTTTGAGTTTGAAAGTACAGAAATATGTTTTGTTATTTCTTCCTTTGAATTTGCCTTAGAATAAGAATTTTCGGAATAATCGGAATATAATATATTTCCCGCATCATTCAGGGCGTATCCGTCGAAATCGAATTTTTCCGAATCGATCAGAATGTTGTTAATTCTATCTTCTAATTTTCCGAGCTTCAGATAATTGTGAAGCTCATTATTTTTTTGGAAGGGTAGTGTTGTCTCGATAGTAATATCATTACCACATATATTCTGAGCACCTGAATTTCTGTTGCTATATGTAAGAATATCTGTATCTATAAATAATGAGAAGTGTTGGCTGTTAATATATGTGTATAATTCATTGAAATTATTGTTGCTTCCTAGTGCTTTTTCAAAATCGTTGAAGTTTTTGTTATTATCGTGGACTTCATTGTAACGGAGATGCACATTGTTGACATCCTTTGCCTTTAAAAGCGTCATAAGTGACAGTGCCTGATTGTAATCAGAGAGCACAGAGTATTTGCCCTTTTCATCAATATATCCTCCATACAAAGAAACAACCATCGGCATATATTCTGATTTGGTTGTGACCGAGTTTGCAGGTAAAACGGAATTTCGTATTAAGGTTTCGCGACAGGCTGTTGCCATACCTGGATAGGTTGCAGTCTTACCTGAAAGGAAACGATAGCAAAGTTGAATTTCTCCTTTATAAGGAATTCCAATTCTGTTTTTGTTGCATACATCAGTAATTTTAAAGCTTGAATGTACACTGTTCAGGCTTTCTTCGTTATTTCGATAAGCGTTGATTCGTGCAATGGAATCACCTTTTTCAATAATACATATAAAGCCGTTTTCGAAATGTCTTATACCGAAAGCCCCGATTAAACATTCAGAGGTTTTTCGTATATCCGATGTGCCTGCATCTTCACCATAAACAGAAAGGGAAACAGGAGTGAATTCACCATCGTCAATTCCTGTTTTTATAATTGCTCCACATCCGTCAGGGACAAACAAATAATCTTCAAGGCTACCTGTCTCGTAAGCGCCAAAGTTATTAAGTATTGTCATATCTTCAAGGTAAATGCCATTTGACAGAAAAATATTATTCATATCAACATTTACATATAAGGAGCCATCATTTAAGGTGTAATTCATTGTTAAATCAGCACGGATTTCACCGTTTTTTATTTGAGTAGTGTCTTTTGCCCCTGTTTCTTTATCAAGTGCCATAGAATATGTAACTGAAACACTGTTGGAGGAAGTTTTGTATGAATAATTACCGTGGGCAACAGAATTATCCTGACTATTCAAAGTATAAACTTTATTCCCACCATTGGAAAGGGTGATTTCAAGAGCATAACTCTGAACTTTTTTTGGAATATTGCTGTCGGGGAGGGTGGAACATATTTCACCTGAATTAATGTCACGGACAGCAACTGTTGCGGTGGTTTTATCAAAAAGAAGCTCAACAAGACCGGATTTAGTGATGGTTTCATATTGTGAAAGAGTTGATTTGTGATAATTATCACCGGAATAGCTAGGTTTTATATATTCAACATTTTCACGCATATTGAATTTTGTATGGCAGGATGTAAATAAAACAGAAACAATACAAATTATTGCTATAAATTTTATTACATTGTTTTGTCGAAAGGTTTTCATAAATTTTCTCCAAAAATAAAATATGGTAGAATAAGATGCTTTTTATTCTACCACATTGTGTTGGAAATATCAAATTTTTCATCCTGTAAGTTGCTTTCTCATATTGTTGAGAATGATTTTTTCTCGTCGTGAGACCTGCACCTGAGAAATTCCCAGAATATCCGCAGTTTTATTTTGGGTTAGTCCATTAAAAAAACGCAATTCTATAAGCTGACGGTCCTTTTCGGGTAATCTGCTCATAACCTGTTGTACGGACAACCGATTGTCAATCGGAGTGTATTCATCTTCTGATGGTATATCAATCTGATTTCCCTCATCATTTTCTGAGGTGAGTGATTTCACGGGCTGTAATATGCAGATTAACTGTGCTGTTTCGGGAATAGTCAGCTCAAGTAATTCAGCAAGTTCAGAAACTGTTGGTTCAAAGCCGTTTTCTTTTTCGTATTTTTCTTTGACAATAGCCAGAGTTCGCGCTTTGTCTTTCAAACTACGACTGATTTTTACTGCACCTCCGTCTCGAAAAATCCGTCGTATTTCTCCCAAGATTGACGGGACAGCATAAGTAGAAAAAGCAAACCCGAGATTTTCCTGAAATCTGTCAGCGGCTTTTATAAGTCCGATGCAACCTGCTGAATACAAATCTTCATAATCGACACCCTTACCGATAAATCGAGAAGCACAACTGCCTACAAGACCTAAATTGTTAAGTATCAATTCGTCCCTTGTCATTTTATGCGACCTTTTATTTTCTTGTAAAGAGTGACGGTTGTACCGCGATTAATTTTTGAACGCACATGGATTTTGTCGGTAAAGCTTTCCATAACCGAGAAGCCGAGTCCCGCACGGTCACCTCCAAGTGTGGTGAAAAGCGGCTCTCGTGCTTTTTCTATATCACGGATACCGCATCCTCTGTCGCGAATTGAAATTATTACCTTTCCATCGTCATGGATTTTTACGGATATGTATATTTTCCCAAGAAAATCCTTATATCCGTGAACAATACAGTTTGTTACAGCCTCACTTACTGCAGTTTTGATGTCATTTATTTCCTCAACAGTAGGGTCAAGCTGAGCTGTGAATGCGGCTACAACAGCTCTTGAAAAGCTTTCATTTACTGAACGACTATCCAGAGTCATTTTCATTTCATTTATTACCATTTTTAATTCCTGCTCCTTTTTTTATTGTTGCAATTCTATCAAGACCTGCAAGTCGCATAACACGATAAGAATTGTCGGAAAGACCGGTAATTTCAAGGCTACCGCCCAATTCATTAAGTATTTTGTATCTACCCATTACAAGTCCGATTCCCGAACTATCCATAAACGACACATCGGAAAAATCCAGAATAACCGTTTTTGGTCTGCAGTTCTCTATTTTTTCATCAATATGAAGTCTGCAGGGTAGTGCGGTATGGTGGTCGATTTCACCACTTAATTGACAGAGTAGAATCTCATCCTGAAAATCAATTTGAACACTCATAATTTTAAACCTCCTTTTGATATATTTTATTATTCGGAAGGCAAAAATATTGTCACTTTTAGTTGCGTGTAAAATAATTTAATGATTTTATACTATTTCTGCACCTTGATAGTAGTGCTTCAGTATCTCTTTATAGTTAAATCCTTGACGTGCCATATAGTCGGAGCCATATTGACTCATTCCAACGCCATGGCCGTATCCATTTACTGTAAAGATAAATTCTTTGTCCTTGTATTCATAGGTGAAGGTACTGCTTTTGAGTGAAAAAAGACTACGGAATTCAGTGCCTTTTAGAGTAGTTCCACAAATCTGTATAGTTTTTACCATGCCGGTTTCTGTGTTGGTTATTTTCTCTATCCATTTCTTCGGGTCATCTGAGAATATTATATTATGATTTTTAAGCTTTTCCTTGAATTCTTTTTCCGTAACTGTTACCTGTGACTGATAAGCAGGAGATAATTTATCACCTATGCTTGAAACAGATGTAAGGTATGGGAATTTGCCACCCCACACATCGGCACAGTTTTCGGTTTTGCCATTAGAAATCGCATGGAAAGCAGCATTGATATATTCACCGTTATATTGCAAGGTTAAATTTATAACTTCCTCAACGCATTTTTCTATTTTTCCATGATACTTTTCAAAATTATCTCCCCATTTTTTCTTTTGGTCATCTATGGACAGATATCCTTGATGAGTATCGCTGCTGTCTGAAATATCCGCACCTTTTAAAGCATTTGATTTATGTTCCTTTACATATAGAAGAAGAGTATGTGAAGCGATTGTCTGCGCTTTTATTGCTTCCTCGTGATATGCCGCGTTTATTTCAGCCGCAACAACTCCTACAAGATATTCTTTTAAGGGCATTTCCGTAATATTGTTACTGTTGGCAGACATAACCTTAACAGTAGAGATTTGTTCAGGAGAATCTGTAATGGTTTCTGTAACTGTGGCTTCTTCTACTGTTCCTTGTGAGGTGTTTTCTTTTTCCGTTGCAAACAGGGGACATAGAATCATCGCCAATGCAAGAAAAAAACAGATAAGTGTGTAAGTTTTCATTTTTTTATCGCTCCCTTTTGTTGACTTTGGTCCTTGAATGTATTAAAATATACAATGTATAATTGTATAAATTGGAAAACTATCGGAATTTTTCTACAAGGAGGTAAAATTAATGGCAGAATATATTTCAAGTATCTCCAATGAGGCTCTTTCAACTTTATGCGAAGAACTTCGTAAAAATAACTATATCAATCCCGATTATTACAACAGATTTGAGGTAAAAAGAGGACTGCGAAATTATGACGGTACAGGTGTACTTGCAGGTCTTACACGAGTTTGTTCAGTTGAAGGATATTATATGGATGACGGTGAAAAGGTGCCTAAAAATGGTCGTCTTGTTTATCGTGGAATCAATATGAGTGATATTGTTGCAAACTGTGAAAAGGAAAAACGCTTTGGGTATGAAGAGGTTGTATGGCTTCTTTTGTTTGGCGCACTTCCTACAAAAGAACAACTTAAATGGTTTACTGAATTACTTGCAGAGTGTCGTAATCTACCTGACGATTTTATTGAGGATATGATTATGAAGGCTCCTTCACCTGATGTTATGAATAAAGCATCAAGAAGTGTTCTTGCTCTTTATTCATACGACCCAAATCCTGATGATACATCTCCTGAAAATGTGCTTCGTCAGTGTATTCAGCTAATAGCACAGATGCCTGTAATTATGACAAGTGCATATCAAGTTAAACGCAGAGTATATGATAAAAAGAGTATGTTCTTCCATCAGAATAAGGCTGATTTGGGTACAGCAGAAAGCATTTTGCGTTCAATTCGTCCTGATAAACAATTTACAGATGAAGAAGCAAAACTTCTCGATGTTTGTATGATTATTCATGCGGAGCACGGTGGCGGTAATAACTCAACCTTTGCAACACGTTGCGTTACATCAAGCGGAACTGATACTTATGCTGCAATTGCGGCTGCTATTGGTGCGCTTAAAGGACCTCGACATGGTGGTGCAAACATTAAGGTTTATAAAATGCTTGAAGATATGAAAGCAAATATCAGTGACATTACTGACGAAGGACAGGTTGCTGACTACATTATGAAAATTATGAATAAAGAAGTAAATGACCATTCAGGTCTTGTTTATGGTATGGGTCACGCTGTTTATACACTTTCTGACCCTCGAGCTGTAATTCTTCGTCGCTATGCAGATGATTTTTCTAAAATCTGTGGCAGAGAAGATGAATTTAAAATGCTCAATCTTATTGAAGAGCTTACACCTGAACTTTTCGCAAAGCATCGCGGAATAAACAAGAAAATGTGTGCAAATGTTGACCTTTATTCAGGGCTTGTGTACGATATGCTTGGAATTCCGAGAGATTTGTTTACACCTATTTTTATGGCTGCTCGTATGGCAGGTTGGTCAGCACATCGTCTTGAGGAATTGTCAACAGGCGGAAGAATTATACGACCTGCATATAAAAATGTTACTATTCCTCGAGATTATGTTCCGATGTCAGAACGTATTATTCGTACAAAAGCCGTGCAGGGTGAATACATTCCTATTGAAGAAAGGTAAGTGTTATTATGAAAATTATCGGAAGTTGCAAAAAAATTAACCCATTACTTCCTTTGTATATTATTGTTGGTCTGTTGGCAGTATCAATTCCGTTGAGAACATATCAGTTTCTCTTTATAACAGAAGCTAATACAGGATTTTATAGGACAATTGACTGGTCAGTTTATGTTATTTATGGCTTATCAGCAGTTGCAATTCTTATATCATATATTTTTGTAAATCTTGCAAAAAATGTTCCTGCATCAAAGGATGAAATCAGAAAGAAAAGTCCGATTTTAGCTATCGCATCTGTAGCTTTCGCCTTGGGTGTTGCGATTGACTCAGTTAGTTCTTTCGTTTCAATTCTTGTGGGACAGGTTGCACCGGAAAATATGATTGCAGTGTGGATTGAAGCGGTATTCGGCATATTTGCAGCAATTTATATTCTTATTTTTGGTGTGTCACATTTTGATGGAAAGACTACATATTCACAGCATAAGTTTTTAGCATTGGCACCTTTGTTTTGGGTATCCGGCAGAATAATCATAAGAATAATGAAGAAAATAGCTTATGTGAATATTGCAGATTTGATGCTTGAAATTGCACTTCTTGGATTTATGATGATGTTCTTCCTCTCTTTTGCAAGAATTTCAACAGGTCTTTCAACAGAAAAATCCATGCGTTCACTTTTCGCATCAGGTTACGTGTGCCTTTTCTTCTGTGCATTAGCAAATATTTCGAGACTTGTTTTAAAACTTACAGGTAATGGTGCTCTTCTTGCAGCTGAATATCCTGTTTCGGTAAGTGATTTGTTTTTTGCTATTTTTGTGGCAGCATATATTGTTAATGCTATGAAAAAAGCAACGGTAAATGACCATAGTGAAATTCATTCTGAAGAGAACAAATAATATTAAAAAAGAGAGTTCGTCTTAAATTATGATATTTTTGAACAATGTTTTAACTGCTTTTACTCAGGTTGTAATCCTGTTCATTATTGCTATGGTGGGATTTATATGTCATAAAGCAGGTATTTATACAGAAAAAGCATCCAGGCTTACAACAAATCTTCTTTTCTATATTGTTGCACC
>JAZNTF010000037.1:0-10668 GCA_045591625.1 Candidatus Fimenecus sp. | reverse complement strand
ATCAACCAAATTAAGAATAACCCTACCAATAGAAGTAACTAATTTAGCTAAGAAAGAGAAGAATAATGTTATTCTTGAAAACGCCAAAGATATTTGTGCAAAAGTAATAACTGAACTTGCAACACAAAAATTTACCCAATAACAAAACCAATTCATATTTTCAAGCATTTTATAAAATTCATGCTCAATTTTCCCATTGAAAAACCCTCACATTTAAATAAAAAAACATTAGACACATCATAGTGGAAAACTCCAAAATGATGTGTCTAACTTATTTATCAATGATTAAATTTAAAGTTTACAAATAAAACCTTATAAATGGCTTACTTGCTTGCTTCTTCAACAGCAACTGCACATGCAACTGTTGCGCCTACCATTGGGTTGTTACCCATACCGATAAGACCCATCATTTCAACGTGAGCAGGAACTGAAGATGAACCAGCGAACTGAGCGTCACCGTGCATTCTACCCATTGTGTCTGTAAGACCATAAGAAGCAGGACCTGCAGCCATGTTATCCGGGTGAAGTGTACGACCTGTACCGCCACCTGAAGCAACTGAGAAGTAGTTTACGCCATTTTCCATAGCCCACTTCTTATATGTGCCTGCAACAGGATGCTGGAAACGAGTTGGGTTAGTTGAGTTACCTGTAATAGAAACGTCAACGCCCTCCTTCTTCATGATAGCAACGCCTTCAAGAACATCGTTTGCGCCGTAGCAACGAACAGCAGCTCTTTCACCGTCTGAATATTTTGTTTCGTTAACAATCTTAAGTTCGCCTGTGTAGTTTTCATACTCAGTCTGAACATATGTGAAGCCGTTGATTCTTGAAATAATCATAGCAGCGTCTTTACCAAGACCGTTAAGGATAACACGAAGAGGTTCTTTACGAACTTTGTTAGCTGTCTTTGCGATACCGATAGCACCTTCAGCAGCAGCAAATGATTCGTGACCTGCAACGAATGCGAAACACTTTGTTTCTTCCTTAAGAAGCATTGCGCCAAGGTTACCGTGACCAAGACCAACGTCTCTCTGTTCAGCAACTGAGCCAGGGATACAGAAAGCCTGAAGACCCTTACCGATAACTGCAGCAGCTTCAGAAGCTGTCTTTACACCTGATTTAAGTGCAAGTGCAACACCGAGTGTGTAAGCCCAAACAGCATTTTCGAATGCGATTGGCTGAACACCCTTAACGATGCCTTCAACATCAATACCATTAGATTCGCAAAGAGCTTTTGCGTCTTCGAGAGAAGCAATACCGTATTCAGCAAGACATTTCTCGATTTTAGCCATACGTCTTTCTTTGCCTTCAAATCTTACATCATTAGCCATTTTAGTATCCTCCTTCTCTTATTCTTCTCTTGGGTCAATGTATTTTGCAGCATCTGCAAAACGACCGTATGAACCTGTATTGTTCTTAAGAGCTGTAGCAGCATCTGTGCCGTGACGGATATCTTCCATCATCTTGCCGAGCTTAACGAACTCATAACCGATAACCTGGTCATCAGCATCAAGAGCCATTCTTGTGATATAGCCTTCAGCCATTTCCATATAACGAACGCCCTTAACCTTTGTTGAGAACATTGTGCCAACCTGTGAACGGAGACCCTTACCAAGGTCTTCAAGACCAGCACCAACAACAAGACCGTCTTCTGAGAAAGCAGACTGTGAACGACCGTAAACGAGCTGGAGGAAGATTTCTCTCATCGCTGTATTGATAGCGTCACAAACAAGGTCTGTGTTAAGACATTCAAGAAGAGTTTTGCCAGGAAGAATTTCAGCAGCCATAGCAGCTGAGTGAGTCATACCTGAGCAACCAAGAGTCTCAACGAGAGCTTCTTCAACAATACCTTCTTTAATGTTAAGTGTAAGCTTACATGTACCCTGCTGAGGAGCACACCAACCGATGCCGTGTGAGAAGCCTGAAATATCTTTGATTTCATAAGCCTTTACCCAATTGCCTTCTTCAGGAATTGGAGCCGGACCATGATGAGGCCCTTTTGCTACACAGCACATTTTTTCAACTTCATGTGAGTAGTGAATCATAATAAATGAAAACTCCTTTCATATTTTAACGGAATAATTCCTATCCTTGTAATTATACATTCCTATGGAAAAATTTTCAATAGTTATTTTGACAAAAGATTGACAATGAAAACAAAAAATATAGTTATAATTGTATTATTATCCTTTTTTCCATAAAAATGCAGAAAACTTCATTTCATAATTTCATATGCTTTTGCATTAAGCAACTTTATGTGCTATACTTCTCTTATAATTACTGTGAAATGAGGTGAAAAAATGCAGTCCGTCACATCACGAATCTTCTGTGCCTGTTTAAGAGGGATTTTTCACTCACCTTTTATAAACAATGCCCATATGTCGGACAAAGCCGGCAAGAAAACAAAAGATATCAAATCTCACTACAAACCGTCAAGAGATTTCACCCTTTCACGCGTGAAATGTAATAACTGTCACTATGAAATTCTTAAAAACAAAAACTGTAAAACCGACAAAGTAATTCTTATGATTCACGGTGGAAGTTTCAAGGTAAAGCTTATTGATACATACCGTAAAGCCGCTGAAAAATACAGTAAATTGCTTGACGGTGCAACGGTTATAAATGTTGATTACAGAACTTTTCCACAGTATGAGCATCCTGCTCAGCTTTACGATGTAAAAGATGTTTATCTTGAAATTTTGAACACAGGCACAAAGCATGAAGATGTCATCTTTATAGGCGATAGTGCAGGGGCAAACCTTGCGGTTACAACAACGCTTTGGTTAAGAGATAACGGATATCCCATGCCGTCACAGATTGTATGTTTTTCACTATGGGCTGATATGACATCAAGCGGTGAATCGAGAGTGAAAAATGCTTATCTTGACCCATTTGGCGGAATTGCAAAACACAAGTCTATTGAGAAAAACTGGGATTATCTTCATAGAATTTCAGCTTATGCACAGAACATTGACAGAACAAGCCCTTATGTGTCCCCTGTTTTTGCAGATTTTAAAGAATTTCCGCCTACAACTCTTGTCTGTGGCGGTGCAGAAATGGACGAAAGCGACAACGACAGAATATACGAAAAATTGAAAGAAAACAACATTGATGTTAAACTTTTTAAATATGAGGGTATGTTCCACTGTTTTCAGATGATGTCATTTTTACCTGAAAGTCGTGATGCATATAAAAAAGTTTTTGAGAGAATAAAGGAGATTTCGCTATGAACTTAGATGATAAATTTTTACTTGAAAAATTACCAAAAATCACAGAAGAAAAAATGAACACTAAAATTTCCGATATCAAATTTATCGGTGGCGGTAGTTTCGGCAGAGTTTATAAATGTACAAAATCTGATGGTGAAACAATTATCCTTAAAGCCTATCACGTAGGCGGAATGGAAACCACCGAAGCCAATCAGTTGCAGATTTTAGGTAAAAACACGAGTGTTAAAATGCCAAAGGTTTATTTTACATACAACGACCAAGAAATTGCTGTTATGTGTATGAGCTTTATTGACGGTAAAAACACCCTTGACCCATCATTCCTCTTAAAAAGCAAGGCACAAAAGCAGAAATTTGCCAATGACGTAATCGACGGAATGTTACAATGGCATAATGTCAAAGGTGAAAAATTCGGTTATCTTGAAAACGCAACTTATGATGGTTGGAAAGAGTTTTACATTGAAAACAAAGTCCATAAAGACCTTGTAGGACTCAAAAAACTTATGGACGAGGGTAAATACAGCAAGAAAAACTATGATTTACTTTGTCGAGGACTTGATATTTTCAAAGAAGTTGTCAACGAACCTGAGCATCCTGTGTTAATTCACGGTGACCTTAATATTATGAACATTATGGCTGACCCTAAAGATATGAAACTGACAGGCTTTATCGACCCTTGCGGTTCAATGTGGGCTGATAACGAATATGACTTGTTCCAGTTCCTGAATATGTGGGGAAATGCATACTCCCTTTACGACACATATAAATCAAAATGCAAAATGTCAGAGCATTGTGATTTCAAAGTCGCATTTTATGGTGCTTTACACGAAAATTCAATGCGACTTAAAGGTGGACTCATTGTTCCCGTATGGGAAATCCAGAATAACAACCGACTCAAACAAGCAATGAAGAAATATTAAACAAAAAGCGAGGTTACAACAACTGTAATCTCGCTTTGATTCTTTACTTTCTGTTGTGTAGCTTGTTTTATGGCAAACAAACTAAAACTTTACAGATGCTACATCACTTGTATTTTTTTAATCGTTCTTCTGTTGCCTTCATATATTCTTTGTCAATCTCAATTCCTATATATTTACGATTGTTTTTTAACGCCGCCTCACCTGTACTTCCTACACCATTAAAACAATCTAATACAACATCATTTTCGTTTGAAGCAATTTTTATTATCTTTTCTAGGATAGAAATTGGTTTTTGGGTAGGGTGAAGATATTTTCCATCTTTACCTTTAACTCTCTCTGCACCCATACATATACCAGATTCCACAAAATTATGCATATCTCTTTGATTTGTAAAATTCCATGTATGTCCTTTATTCCAACATCCTACGATAAGTTCGCAACTGTTTAAAAAAGATGATTTTCTAAAATTAGGAACAGGATTTGTTTTGTGCCACACCATAAATTGAAAAGTGTCAAATTCAGAGTCAAAAACCTTATGATATTCTCCAATCATATTGTATGAGCAAAAAATAAAAATATTTCCTTGGGGTTTTATGATTCTTTTGAACTCATCTACCAAGTCTTCGGGCTTAAACTCCACTAAGTCCCATTCGGCTAGGTCATTATTTATATCTGACCTCCAATCGAACTTTATGTTCCCTGTGCTATATTTTGCTATATTATATGGTGGGTCTGTTAATATTAAATCAACTGAGTGGTCGGGTATTCTTTTTAACGCGTTGAAACAATCATCATTAATCAACATATATCTTTGTGACTTACTCATATCAATCATCTTACCTAAAATACATTTCCTTTATTCGATTTAATGCATCTTTTATTCTATCAGCAGAAACCTTGTACTGATTGAAAACTATATCAAAGCCTTCCTCGTCGTTACAAACAAAATTCCAATAATCTTTTCCGATAAGCAACTCTTCATTTGCAAAAAACTGTTTTACTCTTTCTTGTTTCCATTCTCTGCCTTCTCCAAACTTATTATATGCAGTACCAAAGAAAATTTTTATTTTTGCATTTGGCTCATCTTTCAACTGATTTCTCAAAAGAAAATATTCTTCTAAAAGCGCTACTTTTTCTGCACGAGCTTTCTTATTATCCAAATCTCCTGAAGCTTTTAATTCAATTAAATAATGCTCATTCTTTTCAGGATAATAAAAATAATGGTCCGTAACATGAGTTCTTTTATAACTTGTAATATCTCTAGGATAAATCGTTGTATAAAAATCATAATGTTCTGTCGAAGGAGCAGTTTCACGGTTAATGTAACTGTCCAAAACAGATGATATTCTCTGTGTTTGGTCAGGCAAAAGAAACGAATCAATATTTCCTTTTACATCATAAGAAAGTTTAGCAATATTATTACCCATCTTTTCCAATACATTTCCAAAACTACTATCAAAGCTTCTAACAAAAGCAGAATAAAACATAAACTCTTCGCCTAACTCAGCTATAAAACAGTTGTTCTTTTTCATGTTTATAACACCGTTGACATCATCTACTTCATCGCTATATCGGCTTATTAAACCTTCAGCAAAAGCCGAAATCGCAGTATCAACCACAACTTCAATTGACCTTCTTTTTACATCATCCATAATATCCACCCAACCTAAATTACTAACTTTAATATTATATAGTAATATAAAAATTTTTTCAACATTTTCTAACAAGTTAAATATTACATACTCTCCGGTGTACTGATTCTGAATGTCTCAAGAATATTTGTAATAACATTCATAACACAAGTGCAGAGGTAGAGACGAGCCTGCATAAGTGATTCGTCTTCCACAGCAACACGACAAGCATTATAGAACTTGTGGAAAAGAGTCGCAAGGTCGATACAATAACGAGTAATCTTTGCAGGGTCATAGTTCTTTGCTGAGTTTATGATTTCGTCTGTAAGGGATGCAAGGTGACGGATAAGCTCAATTTCTTCAGGAGCTGTAAGGAGTTTAAGTTCATCCTTTGTACAATCACGAACTGTTACACCATCAGCCTCGATTTTACGGAGAATACTGTGAATACGAGCATTTGCATACTGACAGTAATATACAGGGTTCTGGCTTGACTGTTCAACAGCCAAATCAAGGTCGAAGTCCATCTGTGAACCAGGTTCACGCATATTGAATAAGAAACGAACTGCATCAACAGGGATATCTTCAAGCAAGTCAACGAGTGTAATTGCTTTACCTGTTCTCTTTGACATTCTTACAACTTCACCGTCACGAGTAAGACGAACAAGCTGCATAAGAATAACATCAAGACGGTCAGAGTCAAGGTCAAGTGCTTCAAGAACACCTTTCATACGAGCAACATGACCGTGGTGGTCAGCACCCCAGATGTTAATAGCCTTATCAAAACCACGAGTAACAAGTTTATTCTTATGATAAGCAATATCTGCTGCGAAATATGTTGGGTTGCCATTCTGACGGATAAGAACATCGTCTTTGAGCTCAAGCTTGTCAATTTCTTCCTGAGTCTTGCCCTGACGAGTAAGCATTTCTGTCTGCACCTTGATATTGTTATACCAAACTGCACCATCTTTTTCGTATGTTAAGCCCTTATTTGTAAGGTAATCAATAACTTCTTTAACAGCACCGCTATCGTGAAGAATGCTTTCCTTGAACCAAGTCTTGTATTCAATACGGTATTTTGCCATATTGGCTTTCATATTTTCAATATTTTTAGGAAGAGCAAAGTCTACAAGAGCTTTTCTTCTTTCGTCTTCACTCTTACCCAAGAATTCATCACCATAAACATCGGCAAACTGCTGTGCTCTCTCTTTAATATCTTCACCATGATAGCTATCTTCAGGAAGCTCAACTGCATCTTCACCCTTGAAAATCTGCTGATAACGGATATCAAGTGAAAGACCGAACTTTTCAATCTGGTTACCTGCGTCGTTGATATAGAATTCTCTTTCTACCTCATAACCTGCCATATCAAGAACTGCTGCGAGACAGTCACCTAATGCACCACCACGAGCATTTCCCATGTGCATTGGTCCTGTTGGGTTTGCTGAAACAAATTCAACATTGATTTTCTTGCCTTCACCGTAGTCACTTCTGCCGTAATCCTTACCAAGAGCCTTAACATCAAGAAGAATGTCAGCATAAAAATCCTTTGAAAGTGTAAAGTTTACGAAGCCTGCACCTGCTACTGTGCAAGAATCAAAATATGTTCCGTCAAGCTCAATATATTTTGCAACTAAATCCGCAATCATTTTAGGTGCACGACGAAAAACCTTTGCACAAACGAATGCGATGTTTGATGAATAGTCACCATTATCACGATTTGCAGGAACTTCGATATTAAATGCAGGAATTGGCTCTGCAGGGATTTCACCTTCACTTACAGCCTTACCCAAAGCATCAATAATAAGTGTATGTAATTGGTTAGTAGCCTGTTTAACTAATTTTGACATGCCTTTTTCTCCTTATTTTTCCTCAATATATATAATCATTGTGTTTTCTGATACAAACCCGTTATTAAAATCAAGTGAATATCGCATTCTGAGAACTGCTCCTGTTTCATCCTTTGACCAATCAACCTGATTTCCATAGATACCCATTGTCAGTTCACCATAAGGTGTTTTGTAGAAGGTATGATGGCGTTTGCCTTTTTCAACCATCATCTCCGAGCTGAACTGACCATTACGGACAATACTTACTGAATCATTTGAAAAAATAGTAATCGTTGTCTCTTCGGGACCTGTTTCTTCATTATTTTCAATATATTCAATTATACTTTTGTCATCCTCATAAGTAATGCGACCTAAAACGGACATTTCCCCCTGATGGTCCCCATTTTCAGTACGTTGTTTACTGATAATTTTTATAACTGCGTTTGTTCTCATTCTGCAAATTCCTTTTCCCACTTTTCAATTGCAAGAGTACAAAGATTATCAATTAAATCGCCATAAGAAATTCCTGCTTTATCCATAAGCATAGGATACATACTGATGTTTGTAAAGCCAGGAAGTGTGTTTGGCTCATTAAGGAGCACTGCTCCGTCAGAGTATCTTACAAAGAAATCTACTCTCGCAAGACCTGAACAACCCCAAGCCTTATACGCTCTTATTGCCTGTTCCTGAACCTCTTTGATTTTGTCTTCGCCAATTCTTGCCGGAATATGAAGACCGCTATCTGATTCATATTTTGCCTCAAAATCATAAAATTCATTGCTTGGCTCAATCTCACCAACTGCACCTGCAAAAGGCTCATCGTTACCCATAACTGCACATTCAACCTCTGCACCGAGAATTGCTTCTTCAACAACTACTCTTGAGTCAAACTGCAAAGCATAATCAAGTCCGCGCTGAATTCCTTCAAGTGTTTTAGCCTTTACAACACCAACGGATGAACCCGCATTCGCAGGCTTGATGAAAACAGGAAGACCCAAATATTCTTCACACTCTCTTGCAAACTCTCTGCCACGGTGCTCAAAATCATATTTTGTTATGTACTTCCACTTTGCCTGTGCAATATTATTCACATCACAAATCGCGTTTGTCATAGCCTTATCCATGCAAACTGCAGATGCCATTGTGTTACATCCGACATACGGAATGCCTGCAATTGTAAGAAGTCCTTGCACAGTACCGTCTTCACCGTTTTTACCGTGCATAACAGGGAAACAGACATCAATTCTGATTTTTTCATATCCGTTTTCATTAAACACGATTATACCACGGTCAGCACGGTCAGTTGAGATTACAGCCTTTTTAAGCTTTGACTTATCTTCAAGCCATCCATCTTTTTTAAGGTTGTTAAAATCTCCGTCAAAGACAAACATTTCACCCTGCTTTGTGATACCAAGCATTATTACATTGTATTTATCCTTTGGAATATTTCTGATAACAGATGTTGCTGAAACACATGAAACATCATGTTCAGAAGATACACCACCAAAAATTATAAGCGCATTTTTCATATTTATCACCTTACAAATAGACATAATAACACATTTTATTATTTTCCATTATATTTTATCACATTATATTTTCTGTTTCAATCATAATATTCACAAATTTTTAATGACAAATGAAAATAAATGTGTTATATTATATAGGCTATATTATTTTTTGATTTGAGGTATTAAAAATGTTTGAAAGAAAAGAAGCTCTTCAGCTTATCCTGAAAAACTGTTCCGAAAGATTTGAGCAGATAGGTTTTGCTGCTGCTAGTGTTTGTGAAAACGGAGAAGAAGCTTATGTTGATTTCACAAAAGATGATATTACAATCCGTCTTCTCAGCCACGACAATCTTCTTGATGTTACAGAAAAAGCAGGTGACGGAGATTTTGTAAAAGTTGAGTCAAATCTTCTCGACCTTGAAAATTACGAAGAAAGAGACCTCAAGTCTCTCTCAAACGAAATTTTAGAAACAGTAAGCACTTCATACGGAAAAAAAGCAAAGCAGATTGTAAAAAAAGCACCACAGACCATTTCAAAATCCGCAGCTAAAAACGGTACAGAATATGACCCTAACACTCTTGCAAGTCGTATTTCAACTCTTTATCCTGAGCTTAAGGATGCCTATAAAGAAAACTTCCAGACCTATAGCGAATTCCTTGGTGAAGACTTCTTTGTAAATCATGCTAACAAGTACATTATGGATACAATCCGTTCAAATGATACTCAGACAATGAAAAAGCTCTTCAAAATTTTAAGTGACATTTATGAAAACGGCTCAAACGACGTTCAGGACCTTGTTGTTGTTACAATTCTTGGTGAAATCGACAACGACCAGACACTTCTTGACAGATGCCACGAATATATTACAGATAACGATTTCTATGACACACTCGTTGCGGTAAATAAATACCTTGCATCTTCTGCAGGTAAAAAGGCAAAGGAACTTATGAAAAATCCACCTGCATACAAACCACCTAAAAAGAAGAGTGGCGGAATGATGTCTCAGATGATGGGTGGCGGAATGCCTCCACAGATGTAAGACAAAACAGAATAAATTACTAAAGGGACACTAATAAAAGTGTCCCTTTCTTTTTTATAAAAACTTTTCAAATTTAATTAATAGTGCGCTACACCGCATTCGCAAACTTTATTTGAACCAAAAAGTTTCTGGAAGAAAAGAATTAAGTTGAAGAATAATTTTGATATGCCTGTTTTATGGCAATTACAATCACATTCAACTGATGGGTCAAGGAGTTCGTCATCCATATCACAATATCCGTCACCGTCATTGTCAGCGTGACCTGTTGCATTCACATAATCATCAACATAAGTTTCACCACAAGAGCATGTGTATGTTGTGTAGCCCTGTGTAGTGCAGGTTGGTGCTGTTACAACTGTTGTATAGTTATGTCCTGTTGCATTGATAACAACTGTTTCACAGCTGATTTCTTCATCGCATACTGAACAGTAAATAACAATATCTTTGCTACCATTCTCTGTGCATGTTGGAGCAACATAGTTTTCTTCTACCGCATTTGCAGGTGTATGA
>JAZNTF010000036.1:0-4807 GCA_045591625.1 Candidatus Fimenecus sp. | reverse complement strand
AGGACAACCCACTTGCAATTGAGTTTATTGCACAGTTGAAAATCATGCGACCGAGATACATACACAAGCAGTTGCAACTACTGAAAAAGGCATCTGTTTTTTACACGGAAGGTCAAATGAATTCGGCGTTTGAGTATTGCATCAATACTTGTGAATGTACCACATTGGAATTGTTATCGTTCCTGATTTACAAGTATGGCAAGGACTCATTTTACGATTGCATGGGAAGATATGCAAAATCAAACTACTTAAAACGAAGTCGTGAGATACAGGAGGCATTCAATGGCAGAGATTTTTGATGTAATGATGATGGCAAAGGAATTGGGTCTTACTCATCTTGGCAACGGTGAGGTTGACCTTACAAATGAGCGTGTTTCTAACCTTGATTATCTGCAAAATGTGTTGCAACAGGAAATGGATATGCGACTGAAAGCAAGGGCAAAGAAATACACAAAAAGAAGTCGCCTACCTGACCGACACTATGATTACAATTACATATCGTCGGGACTACAGTGGCAACTTGACAGGATTAAGAATTTCGATTTCAAAACCGAGCATCAGAATATTATAATTATCGGTAAATGTTGCAGAGGCAAGACAAGTCTTGCAGTTGACATTTCACTTAATGCAATTCAGAAAGGTGCAATGGTTGTTTACGTTACCTTTGAAGAATTGATTAAATGCTCAAGTAAAAAGTCACACCCTTGGCGTTATCTTATTGAGAGTGACCTTGTGGTGATTGATGAGTTGTTTTACACAACACCAACAGAAGAAGAGCTATTACTCTTCTACAAAGCAATAACTAAACTCGGTAACGAGCGTAGTTTAATTTTAATTTCAAACAGGGATTTGCCTTTATGGAATGAAATGAAGGCAGACCGACACGTGATTGAAACCTTGTCAGCAAGGCTTTCACACAACTCACAGATGATTTATCTGTAATAAAAACTTAAAAGCCTATTCCTATTAAAACTGAAAATAAGATGCGTTATGCATTTAAAAATAAAAAAAGAAATAGTTCTCAATATCTCGCTGACTAATTAGTCCGCAAGGCGTACGTCCAAGACGTTAAAGAGAACTATTTCAATAAAATTATATTCAATAATTATTAACTTGTCAATAAAAAGAACACCGTTGGAAATGTTTTTTGGAAATCGTAAAATCGAGCGAAAAAAATGTACACGGTGGAAATATTTTTTACCCATTTTGCGATATGGGTGAAAAATTCGCCCCTTGAGGGTGGGGCACACAAAATCTCTGTGCAAAAACAGGTACGGACAGCGGCGCAGGGTCTTGTGTTAATTTTCGCAAAAGTTTGCAACCTACTCTTTCAAATTGCAACCTGCCCCTTGAATTTGCAACCTACCCCTATTTTGTATCAAAGGTGGAGTAGTTAGACACCTAAGTACAACTTAGGTAATACAGCCGAAATCCCTTGAAATATAGGGGTTTTGGTCTTTTTTATGCCCAAAAGCATTCTCAAAACAAGTGCTTTTTTATTTTTGGTGCTGTAACCATAGCTGTAATAGTGTACGGAGTACGGGTAAAGGTGTACGGAGTATGGGTAAAAGTGTACAGAGTATAAAAACCACCACCCATGACAACCTGCAACAACACTAAAAACTATTGCACTTCTCTTAGTATGGGTGGTATAATTGGTTCGATAAATAAGAATTTGCGGAGATGATTCAATGGATAATCTTGTTATAAACAACAACGAGCTGTTATTAATGCGATATACAGAGCTTGTACGCATTACTCCCTGTGGCAAGAATGCAATTCGTTTTCAATCTTTTCCTGATTGTCAGGTAATTGATGAAAACTATACTCTTATGCCACAAAAGGCAGATGCGAAAATCGAGGAGTTTGAGCATTATGTAACCCTTACTTGTGGCACATTAAAATTTAAACTTGAGGGTAATGGAAAACTTACTTTCTTTGTGAATGAAAAGAAAATCCTTGAAGAAAAACCTGAACTCACATTCAATAGCAATTTCCGTCATTTTGATAACAAGGGTAGTGGACTTTGGTCTGCACGAGTAACATTTGAGCCAAATAAAAACGAGCATTTCTTCGGTCTTGGTCATAGTTGGGATAATGAATTTGACCTTAAAGGCTCATCAATCGACATTCGTAATGTGAATGCAAAATGCACAATTCCTTATGTGTATTCTTCTTTGGGTTACGGATTTTTGTGGAACAACCCATCAACAGGACTTTGTGAGCTTTCAAACAATCGTACCCGCTGGAGTTGTGATTGTTGTAAATTTATGGACTTTGTTGTTATGGCAGGAACACCTAAAGAAGTCTGCACCACACTTTCCGATTTGACAGGCTACGCTCCCAAAATGCCTGAATGGGCAACAGGCTTCTGGCAGAGCCGACTTCGTTATGAAACTCAAGAAGAATTGCTTAGTGTTGCCCGTAAGTATAAGGAGTTAGGCATACCACTTTCTGCAATTATTGCTGACTATTTTCATTGGACAGAGCAAGGGGATTATAAATTTGACCCAAAATATTGGCCGAATGTAAAAGAAATGGCAGACGAGCTTCACAGTATGAACACAAAACTCATTGTGTCTATGTGGCCCACAATAAATGAGCACAGTGAAAACTACCACTATATGAGAAGTAACAATATGCTTATGCGTACTGCTCGTGGAGCGGACAGAGTTTTTGATTTTTATGGTTGGCAGGGTGAAATTGATGTTACAAACCCCGCTACAAGAGACTATGTGTGGAGCAAACTCAAAGAAAATTACATTGATAATGGTGTTGATGCTCTTTGGTTTGACGAGGCAGAGCCTGAAATCCACCCTGAACATTTTGACAACCTGATTTGGTATAAGGGCAGAGCCGATATGGTGGCACTTTTGTACCCATATTACTACTCAAAAATGGCATATGACGGCTTTAAATCAATGGGCAGAGCCGATAATATTATAACACTTACTCGTTGTGCATATTTAGGTAGCCAGAAATTTGGTTCTCTTGTGTGGTCGGGTGATATTGAATCTACATTTGAAAGTCTCGCTTGTCAGGTTAAAGCAGGGCTTAATATGGCAATGTGCGGAATCCCTTGGTGGAATACTGATATTGGCGGTTTTTACGGTGCTGACATCACAAGTGATTATTTCAAGGAGCTTATTGTCCGTTGGTTCCAGTTTGGACTTTTCAGCCCCATTATGCGACTTCACGGCTCACGAAATCGTCATTTCGAGCCAACCCTGGGACTTAAAGAGCCAAGTGGCGACCCTAACGAAATTTGGAGCTTTGGTGAAGAAAATTTTGAAATTCTTAAAAATCTGATTTTCATTCGTGAAAAATTAAGACCATACATTCAAAATCAAATGGATATTGCAAGTAAAAAAGG
The DNA here is from genome assembly GCA_045591625.1 of Candidatus Fimenecus sp. Taxonomy (GTDB): domain Bacteria; phylum Bacillota; class Clostridia; order Oscillospirales; family Acutalibacteraceae; genus Fimenecus. The sequence continues at coordinate 1,434 of JAZNTF010000036.1, read as the reverse complement.
TTATCCCGTAATGAGACCAATGTTCTTTGAGTATCCTGATGATGAAAAGTGCTACACACTTGAAACACAGTATATGTTCGGTGATGATATTATCTTCGCACCAATCGTAGAACAAGGAAAAACAACAAAAACCGTGTATATTCCTGACGGAGAATGGATTCTCACAAAGGATAAAAAGGTTTATACAAAAGGCACTTATGAAATAACGGCAGAGATTGACGAGTTTATAGCATTTGTAAAATTAGGCTCAGATGTAATTGAATGTTTTGAGTTAAAATAATGCAAATTTATATTTAAAGAGGTGATTATTATGGTTAAAGAATTTTCAAAATATCTTTTCTGCTATTTTGTTGGTAATCATCCTCATGAAGAGCGTGTTCATTTTGCTATTTCAAAGGACGGATACAACTTTACTGCAGTTAATGAAAACAAGCCCATAATAATTCAGACTAAAGGCAAAAAAATGTTGCCGAGACCCTTTTATCTTTCGTGATAATGATGGCGTATTTCATATAATCGCAACAGATATGAAAAGTGAAGAGGGTTGGGCAAACAACAACTCAATGGTTATGTGGGATAGTGTTGACCTTGTACATTGGACAAACGAAAGAATAATTGATTTTTCAAACTTTGAAGAAACAAAAAATGCTAATAGAGTGTGGGCACCACAAGTCATATTTGATAAATTCAAAAATGAATATATGGTTCATTGGACTCACAACAACGCGGACGATGACCTTGATACAATCACGTGGTATGCATATACAAAATATTTTCATACCTTTACCACTCCACCACAAGTGCTTTTCAAGCCAAAAAGTGGAATGTGTGCCATTGATGCCGATATAATAGAGCATAATGGAAAGTATTATCTATATCAGGCAGACGGCGAAAAAGAAGCAATTTGTTATTGCGTGGCAGACAGACCTGATGGTCCGTATTATGAGCCTGATTCTAACAAGGTTTCGGTTGCTGACACCGCACTGGAGGGCAACTGTATTTATAGAATACTTGGTACAGATAAGTTTGTTATGATTGCTGACCAATTCCAAAAGGGTGGATATTTTATGCAAGAAACAATAGATTTGATGAATTTCAGTAAAGTCGATGAAAGCAGATTTTCCCTTAATCATCTGAACCCTCGCCACGGCTCTGTTCTTTATATTACCGAACAGGAATACAAGTTTTTGGAAATTTCACAATTCTGAGTTGAATAATAAACTCGTCAAATTCCAATTTATCAAACAAAACTTCAAAAGCAACAGCCTAAAAATGAACTGTTGCTTTTTGTTTTGTATTGGTGGTATAATCATCTCGACAAATAAGAATTTGCGGAGAGTATGTATGGATTATTATAAGCAAATTTTCAAACGTAAATCATTTCATATTTTCAAAGATACGGATACACTTACGGGTGATGAAATCCAAGAATTA
>JAZNTF010000035.1:0-4429 GCA_045591625.1 Candidatus Fimenecus sp. | reverse complement strand
TCTTCCTGCATATCTTTATTGTATGCAAGTGAAAGTGATTTCATCATTGTAAGAAGTGTCATCAAATCGCCGTAAACTCTGCCTGTTTTACCACGAACAAGTTCTGTAATGTCAGGATTTTTCTTCTGTGGCATAATTGATGAGCCTGTTGAAAATGCATCGTCAAGTTCAATGAATTTGAATTCCCAAGAGCACCAGAGAACGATTTCCTCTGAAAAACGAGAAAGATGCACCATGATGATTGAGATTACAGATGCTAATTCCATACAGAAATCACGGTCAGAAACTGAGTCAAGTGAGTTTTGCATAGCACCGTTAAAGCCGAGTGCTTTTGCTGTCATTTCACGGTCTGTGTTGTATGTTGTACCTGCCAATGCACAAGCACCGAGTGGTGAATAGTTCATTCTGTCAGTTGCCTGCATGAGTCTTTCCTTATCACGCATTAACATTTCTGCATAAGCCATTAAATGATGACCGAATGTAATAGGTTGTGCTCTTTGAAGATGAGTATAACCGGGCATTACTGCACTTGCATACTGCTCAGCCTTTTTGCAAAGTACATCTATAAGTTCTGTTAACTGATTATAAAGCGCATCACATTCGTGACGGAGATAAAGTCTTATGTCAACTGCAACCTGGTCATTACGGCTTCTTGCTGTATGTAATCTTTTGCCTGCAGAGCCTATTCTTGAAGTAAGTTCACCTTCAACAAAAGTATGAATATCTTCAGCATTTGGGTCGATTTCTAATTCTCCACTTTCAATTTCAGCCTTGATTGCTTTTAATCCGTCAGTAATCTGAGTCAAATCCTCTGCTGAGATAATTCCCTGTGCACAAAGCATTGCTGCATGAGCAAGACTTCCGTCAATATCTTCCTTATACATACGGCTGTCAAATTTTATTGAAGAGTTAAAGTCATTTGTTTTTGGGTCGATTTCTTTTGAAAATCTGCCTTTCCAGAGTTGCATAATTATTCTCCTATATTAGCACAATACGACAAAGAGAGATTGTCCCTTTGTCGTTTGTTATGTTTGTTGTTACGGGTCGTCGAGGACGCCGACCCCTACGAAATATTTTTAATTTTGTAAATGTTTTTCGTTAGGCAAAATTGCCGAAACGAAGTTGTATCAGGTATACCACGAGTTGAGCGCAATGAAGCATAACGGAAAACAGGACAAAATTAGTTTTCTTCTCTCTGTTTGTCGAGAAGAGCCTTAACCTTAATTGAAAGACCAAAGAGGTTGATAAAACCTGCTGAATCCTTCTGGTTGTATGCACCACCGTCATCACCGAATGATGCAACATTTTCATCATAAAGTGAGTATGGAGATGTGATACCTGCATTGATGATGTTGCCCTTGTAGAGCTTAAGCTTAACATCACCTGTTACTGTCTTCTGTGTTTCGTCAACGAAAGCTGAAAGAGCTTCACGAAGCGGTGTGAACCAGAGACCGTTGTAAACAACTTCACCGAATTTCTGAGCTACAAGTTTCTTGTAGTGCTGAGTATCACGGTCAAGACAAATCATTTCAAGGAATTCGTGTGCCTTGTAAAGAATTGCACCACCCGGAGTCTCATAAACGCCACGAGATTTCATACCAACGAGACGGTTTTCAACGATATCAAGAAGACCGATACCATTAGCACCGCCGAGTTCGTTGAGCTTTTCAACGATTGCAAGGCCACCCATTTCAACACCGTCAATAGCCTTAGGAACACCCTGTTCGAAGTGAATTGTAACATAAGTTGGTACATCCGGAGCCATTTCAGGAGAAACGCTCATTTCAAGGAAACCAGGCTTATTGTATGTTGGTTCGTTTGCAGGGTCCTCAAGGTCAAGACCTTCGTGTGACAAGTGCCAAACATTCTTATCCTTTGAGTAGTTTGTTTCACGATTAATCTTAAGTGGAATATTGTGAGCCTCAGCATAAGCGATTTCTTCTTCACGAGAAACAATATCCCATTCACGCCAAGGAGCAATAATTGCCATTTCAGGAGCAAATGCCTTTAATGTAAGTTCAAAACGAACCTGGTCATTACCCTTACCTGTACAACCGTGACAGATAGCATCCGCACCTTCTTTGATTGCGATTTCAGCAAGTCCCTTTGCGATGCAAGGACGAGCATGAGAAGTACCGAGAAGATACTGCTCATATTCAGCACCTGCTTTAAGGCAAGGCCAGATGTATTCTTCAACATATTCTTCTTTCAAATCGAGAACATAAAGCTTTGAAGCACCTGTTGCGATTGCCTTTTCTTCAAGTCCGTCAAGCTCAGTACCCTGACCAACGTCACCTGAAACTGCGATAACTTCGCAATTGTTATAATTTTCTTTTAACCAAGGGATGATAATTGATGTATCAAGACCACCTGAATAAGCTAAAACTACCTTTTTGATATCTTTCTTTTCCATTGTATATTCCTCCGAAAAAATGAGTTATGATTTGTGCAAAATGCAGTATGGGATATATTATACACTCTTTTTTAATATAATCAAGTGTTTTTACCGATTTTTTATATATTTTTTGTATTTTTATGCATTATTTCACATATTAAATGAATATTCATACAGTTTTTATACATATTTATTACATATTTTGAATATTTTATGCATTTATACATAATTTAATGCATAAAATCGTTAAAATGATAAAGCAAATCAACGCTAATTTGTGTAGTTTGCTATTCTTTGTTCCGTAGTCGATGAAAAAACAAACGTAACACGATATCAATTCTGATAAATTATAATATATTAGTATTAATGCAAAATTTTCTATTGACTTTATTTGGTGTCGGTGATAAAATTCTTGTAAGTTAATATTTAACCTTTAAAACCGATGAGAAAGAGTAGTAATTGATTTTTCTTGTTTTCAGAGAGCTGTTGATGGTGAGAATACAGTATTAAGAATTTCAACGAATGGACTTTTGAGGGCAATCCGATATGTAGGTGCGACGGAGGGCAACCGTTATAGTGCTAAGTGTATGAAAGTACACAGTGAGTGCGCATTTTATAATGCGAAATTGGGTGGTACCGCAGATTATTCAGTCTGTCCCATGTTTTGGGATGGACTTTTATTTTTTAAGGAGGAACAATTATGATTCTCAACAATGTAGATTTTGATACTTATTTCAACAACTATCCTGACAAGGATGGTTATTTCGGTAAATACGGTGGAGTTTTTATTGATGACAAATTAAAGGCTGCTATGGCTGAAATTACTGAGGCATATTATTCAATCTGTCAGTCAAGAAAGTTTATTGCAGAGCTTCGCAGAATCCGTAAGGAATTTCAGGGAAGACCTACTCCTGTCACACATCTTGAAAGACTTTCAGATGCTCTTGGTGGAAAAGTTCAGCTTTATGCAAAGCGTGAGGATTTGAACCATTCAGGTGCTCACAAGCTTAATCACTGTATGGGTGAAGCACTTCTTGCAAAATATATGGGCAAGAAAAAGGTTATTGCTGAAACAGGCGCTGGTCAGCACGGTGTTGCTCTTGCTACTGCGGCTGCATACTTCGGTCTTGAATGCGACATCTATATGGGCTCTGTTGACATTAAGAAACAGGCTCCAAACGTTGCAAGAATGAAGATTCTCGGCGCAAATGTTGTTGAAGTTACTCACGGTCTTCAGACGCTTAAAGAAGCTGTTGACGCTGCGTTTGATGCATACAGCAAGGAATACAACGATTGCATTTATTGTATCGGTTCAGTTTTAGGTCCTCACCCATTCCCAATGATGGTTCGTGATTTCCAGAGTGTTATTGGTATCGAGGCAAGAGAACAGTTTATGGAAATGACAGGTCATCTTCCAAACGCAGTTGTTGCTTGTGTTGGTGGCGGTAGTAATGCTGCCGGTCTTTTCTCAGGATTCCTTAATGACCCTGTTGATATTTACGGTATCGAACCTCTTGGTCGTGGTCCGAAAATGGGTGACCACGCTGCAAGTCTTAAATATGGTACAGAAGGTGTTATGCACGGCTTCAACAGCATTATGCTAAAAGACGAAAACGGTGAACCTGCTCCTGTTTATTCAGTTGCAAGCGGTCTTGACTACCCTTCTTCAGGTCCTGAGCACGCATTTTTACAGGAAATCGGCAGAGTTAAGTACGATGTAATCGACGACGAAGAAACAATTGATGCATTCTTCAAACTTTCTCGTCTGGAGGGTATTATTCCTGCTATCGAAAGCTCACACGCTGTTGCATTCGGTATGAAACTCGCAAAGCAGATGGACCAGGGTTCAGTTCTTATTAACCTTTCAGGTCGTGGTGACAAGGATATGGACTTCGTTATCGAAAACTACGGAATAAGATAAAAAACAAAAAACTCTTCACAGTATGAGCGGAGTTGCTAATGACAGAAATAAATATTTATACAGTTGTGAGACGCTTTTCATAAGGTGTCTCACAATTTTTTAATGAAAAACAG
>JAZNTF010000034.1:0-6194 GCA_045591625.1 Candidatus Fimenecus sp. | reverse complement strand
GTGAAAAGCTAAATCTGGCATTCAAAACTCCTACTGCAGAAGAAGATATGACCGGGATTTTTGGGAAATATTATAAGCTTGATAAAATGTATAAATTAAAGTACATATATAAACGAAATAATCAACTTCAGCCTCAGACTTTTGAAAGATATTATTATATTGTTGATATTGGGGAGGATGAGAAGGGTGCATATATCGAGTATGCAATGGTATATGATAAACTTTACGACCCTGTTATCAGAATTATATATATACTTGCTTGTTGCGGAATATTTACGTATTTGTACTACAGATTTCAGAATATGGAAATTGAAACGACAACAACGGTTATTATGGGCGTTATTATATTTTCATCAATATTTCTTGTTTTCAAAAAATCAAACGAATCTAAGGATGAATGTGCAAAAGCAGAGATTTTATTAAAAAAAATGATAGAGGAATTTGAATAACTGTTGACAAATATGATATATTGTTGTATTATAGTAGTGCATTAACACTTTAATACATTAAAAAGGGGTTATTATTATGAAAATGAATAAAATCGTTGCTGTTCGTATGGCAGTACTTATGGTTGCTCTTTTTTTGTCAGCATGTGGTGGCAAGAAAAATGAAGAAGCAGCTAAGACAGATATGGAATACGTTAAAGAAAAAGGTAAGCTCGTTGTTGGTATTACTGATTTCGCACCAATGGACTATCAGGATAAAGATGGTGATTGGATAGGCTTTGATGCTGATATGGCAAAGGCTTTTGCTGCTTATCTTGGTGTTGAAGTTGAATTCGTTGAAATCAACTGGGATAACAAGATTATGGAACTTGATGGCAAAAACATTGACTGTGTTTGGAACGGTATGACACTTACAGATGAAGTTAAAGCTGGTATGGATTGCTCAAAACCATATTGTAACAATGCTCAGGTAATCGTTGTTCCGGCAGATAAAGCTGAGCAGTATAAGACAGCTGCTGATTGTAAAGACCTTAAATTCGCAGTTGAAGCAGGTTCAGCAGGTAAGGACCAGGCTGTTGCAAATAACTTCCAGTTTACAGAAGTTGTTGACCAGGCAACTGCTCTTTCAGAAGTTGCTGCAGGTACATGTGACGCTGCAATTATCGACTCACTTATGGCTGGTGCTATGATTGGTGAAGGCACAGGTTACGCAAACCTTACATATACAGCAGGTCTTAACAGTGAAGAATATGGTGTTGGTTTCCGTAAGGGTTCTGACCTTGTTGCTGAATTCAATAAGTTCTTTGATGCTGAAATAGCTAATGGCAATGCTCAGAAAGTTGCTGAAACTTATGGTGTTCAGGAAGCTCTTATTAAGTAATTCTTAAAGTATTTAAAAATTAAGAAGAGAGTGTTATATGCACTCTCTTCTTTTGGTGTAATAAAATAGATAGGGTGTTACAGTTGTCATTTATCGAACAATTTCCAATAGTATTTGATGCGTTAAATGTGGGATTTATTCAAACATTAAAATTATTTATAATTACTTTGCTTGGGGCGTTACCATTAGGACTTGTGGTTTCCTTTGGTTCTATGTCTAAGTTTAAACCATTGAGTGCAGTGGTTAAAACATTAGTATGGGTTATCAGAGGTACTCCGTTGATGCTTCAGCTTCTTGTTATTTACTATTTACCCGGACTTGTTTTTCATAACAATATTTGGGGTAGTGGTGAGGAAGGTAGATTTATAGCATCAGTTACAGCATTTATTATAAATTATGCTTGCTATTTCTCTGAAATATACAGAGGTGGTATTCAGGCAGTACCTCGTGGTCAACAAGAAGCCGGACAGGTGCTTGGTTTAACAAAATCACAGATTTTCTTTAAAATCACACTTTTACAAATGATTAAAAATGTATTACCACCAATGTCAAATGAAATCATCACACTTGTTAAAGATACATCTCTTGCAAGAATCATTGCTTTGCAAGAAATTATCTGGGCAGGACAGGCATTTATGAAGGGCTCACAGGGTATTGCAGGTGAGATATGGCCATTGTTCTTCACCGGCTTGTATTATCTTATTTTCAGTGGTCTGTTGACAATTGTATTAGGTCGTCTTGAGAAAAAACTCAATTATTTCAGAACTTAAGGAGGAGTTAATATGTCTTGGCTTGAAGTGAAAAATATTTATAAAAGCTTTGGAAAAACAGAAGTCCTTAAGGGTATTGATTTTTCTCTAGAAAAAGGTGAGGTTTTAGCACTTATCGGGTCATCAGGTAGTGGTAAAACAACTTTGCTCAGATGCTTAAATTTCCTTGAAACACCTGATAAAGGTACAATAAGTGTCAAGGATAATCTTTTATTTGATGGAAGTGTAAAAACAAAATTCAATGATGAGGAAATTCGTCAGAACCGACTTCATTTTGGTCTTGTTTTTCAAAATTTCAACCTATTTCCTCAATATACGGTTTTAAAAAATGTTACATTAGCACCTACGTTGTTAAAAAAAGGTTCTGATGAAGAAATTAACCAAAAAGCAATGGAACTCATTAAAAGTGTTGGTCTTGCTGAAAAGGTTAATGCATATCCTTGTGAATTGTCAGGTGGTCAACAACAAAGAGTTGCGATTGCACGAGCATTAGCACTTTCACCCGATGTTCTTTGCTTTGATGAACCTACAAGTGCTCTTGACCCTGAGCTTACAGGTGAAGTACTTCGTGTTATAAAGGAACTTAAAAATGGTGAGAATACAATGGTTATTGTTACTCATGAAATGAACTTTGCAAAGAATGTTTCAGATAAAGTTATTTTTATGGCAGATGGTATCATTGAAGAGGAGGGAACTCCTTCTGAATTGTTTGAAAATCCTAAGAGCGAAAGACTTAAGGAATTTTTATCATCCTCATTAAAAGATTAAATATTATCCTTCGCTTTCGAGCGAAGGATTTTTTCTTGTATTTGTTATGCTTTTATGCTAATATTAATTTGGTGATTAAAATGAAAAAAATTATGTCAGTTATTATTTCTTTCATACTTCTTTTGTCCATTTTTAGTTTTATGACTTTTGCTGAAGACCCTGTAACTTTTACAATAACAGGTGAGCAGGTTTATGCGGGTGATGAGATTACTCTTCATTTATATGTAAGTGGTAATTCAAACATAAGTGGTGCTACTGTTGATATAAATTATGATGATTCAAAACTTGAATTTGTTTCAGCGAAAGAGGGTGCCATACTTGACCCCAAAGCTAATATCAGTATCCGTAATATTAAGAAGGAAAGCTCTTATGTAAGATTTACTTATTTGTCAGCGTCATCATCGATTATATCTGAAGGAATACTTATGAGCGTTACCTTCAGAGCACTTGAAAGTGCTTATGGTGAAGCAGAACTTAAACTTACTATCCCTGAGTCGGGTGATTTGGTTGACTCTAATCTTACGAAGCTTTCATATAATGTAAATAATTCGGTAGTTAACATTATAAATGACAATGTGATTGAAACCGATGAAAGCACATCTGAAATTATAACAGATAATTCATCTGAGACAGTGGAGGAATTTGAAACCTTCGAGCAGAAAGAAAAGGAAGATGGAGATAATAAGCTTAATATCATTCTTGTTTCTTCGTTGATTGTCGGTTTGTTATTTGTTGTTATAGGAATTATTGTTATAAAAAAGAATAAAAAGTTATAAATTCTCAATAATCCGCATAATGTTTAGCGGTGATTATATTGAAAGAGAAAAATAAAAGCGAAAATGAGAAAGAGAAGATACTTTTACATCTCATCAGTAAAGGATATCTTACTGAAAACCAAATAAAAAGACTAAAAAAAAGAGGTAGTATTTAACTACCTCTTACTTTTATTTAATCGGTTCAAAATCACTTGCACCGTGTTTGCATAGCGGACAAACAAAATCTTCAGGTAATTCGTCACCTTCATAAACATATCCGCAAATTTTGCAAACATACCCTTTTTTCTTTGGTGCATCCGGTTTTGGTTTGATATTATCAAAATAGTATTGATATGTTGCAGAAGGTATATCGGATAATGTCTCAGCCTCTGTTACATCGGAAATAAATAATAAATGAGAGCCACAATCAATTATATCCGTAACAGTACAGGAAATATAAGCGTTTGTTCCTTCACATATAAAAAATGTACCATTTTCTGTTCTGTAATGGTCATTATATCCTGAAAATTTATCAGTATCTTTTCCGCTTGCAAATCCAAATCTTTTAAAGAGGTCAAAATTTGCTTCCTGTGAAATAATTGATATAGTAAATTTCTTGGTTCGTTCAATCATTCCGCAAGTATAGTTGTTTTTGTTTACTGCAATTGTCATTCTTTTAGGATTGTCAGTAACTTGGGTAGCAGTATTTATAATGCACCCATTGTCTTTTCCGTTTTCACTTGCTGTAAGAACAAAAAGACCATAACTTAATTTGAACATAGCTTCATTTCTTATCATAAAACCAACTCCTTTAATAAGATTATAACATATAAAAACTTAAATGTACAATGTTATTTATTTAACATTCGACATTTTGCTAATTTAATTGACAAAAGCGCTAAAATATGTTATTTTTATTTTGTATTTATTGTGTGTTGTATGATTTACAATATGCAGAAAAAGGAGATGTAAAAATGAAAAGAAGGTTTAGCGTTAAAACCACAATTGCTATAGCAATTTCAGTTTTACTTATTGCAAGTATGGCTATTTTTGCTTTTGCAAGTGATGGTGAAGCTACAGCAGCAAAGATGATTGATTGCTCTTCTTGTGAAGGTTCAGGTTTTATTGCTGTTTGTGAAAATTGTGAGGGAACAAATATTGCGTGTGCAGATTGTTCTGAAGCTTCTAATGTTTGTGGTGATTGTAGTGGCTCAGGCCAGGTTGAAGCCCCGACAAGATTCTATGCAAGTATCTGGGCATTGCTTCCACCGGTAATTGCTATTGCTCTTGCTCTTATCACAAAAGAAGTTTATTCTTCACTTTTTGTTGGTATTGTAGTAGGTGGTTTGCTTTATGCAGAAGGAAATTTCGAAACTACAATCACTCATGTATTCAGCGATGGTTTTGTAGCAAATATTGCTGATTCATACAATATGGGTATTATCATATTCCTTATTGTTCTTGGAGCAATGGTTTCAATGATGAATAAAGCAGGTGGTTCTGCTGCATTCGGTCGTTGGGCAAAGAAGCATATTAAATCAAGAGTAGGTGCACAGTTAGCCACTGTTCTCTTTGGTTGTATGATTTTCATTGATGACTACTTTAACTGTCTTACAGTAGGTTCTGTTATGAGACCTGTTACAGATAGCCATAAGGTTTCTCGTGCAAAGCTTGCTTATCTTATTGATGCTACTGCAGCACCTATCTGCATTATTGCTCCTGTTTCATCATGGGCAGCAGCAGTGGCAGGCTTCGTTGCAGAGGAAGAAGTAAGTGGTTTCCAGCTTTTCCTCAGCGCAATTCCATATAACTTCTATGCACTTCTTACAATTGTAATGATGATTGCAATTACAATTATGAAGTTTGATTATGGTAAGATGAAGATTCACGAAGCAAACGCTCTTAATGGTGACCTCTTCACAAGTGATGCTGAAAGCTTTAAGGATTCTGCAGATACAACAAATGCAAATCCAAAGGGCAAGGTTATTGACCTTATTATCCCTGTTGTAGCACTTATTATTTCTTGTGTTATCGGTCTTATCTATTCAGGTGGCTTCTTTGATGCAGAAAGTAGTGCGTTCCACAATATTGTTGAAGCATTCTCAAGTGCTGATGCATCTGTAGGTCTTCTCTACGGTTCATTCATCACACTTATTCTTTCAGTAGCATACTTTATGATTCGTCGAGTAATTTCATTCAAGGATTGTATGGATTCTATTCCTGATGGTTTCAAGGCAATGGTTCCTGCTATTATGATTCTTGCTTGTGCATGGACTCTTAAAGCTATGACTGACAGCCTTGGTGCAAAAGAATTTATTGCAGGTATTGTTGAGACAACAGCAGGTTCATTTGAAAAGTTCCTTCCTGCAGTTATCTTCCTTATTGCTGTTGGTCTTTCATTTGCAACAGGTACATCATGGGGTACATTCGGTATCCTTATTCCTCTTGTTCTTGCTGTATTCCCATATAGCAGTGGCCCAATTTCAATTATTGCAATTTCTGCTTGTATGGCTGGTGCTGTTTGCGGTGACCATTGTTCACCAATTTCAGATACAACAATTATGGCAAGTGCTGG
>JAZNTF010000033.1:0-6683 GCA_045591625.1 Candidatus Fimenecus sp. | reverse complement strand
AGGGAAATTATTATGCTTTCAGACATTCAAATCGCACAACAAACACCTTGCTTACCAATTACAGAAATCGCAAAAAAACTTAACATTGATGCTGATGACCTTGAAATGTATGGCAAGTACAAGGCAAAACTCCCGCTTTCTCTTAATCAGAAATATGCAGACAGAGAAAACGGAAAACTCATCCTTGTTACTGCTATCAACCCAACTCCTGCAGGTGAGGGTAAAACAACTATCACAGTTGGTCTTGGTCAGGCAATGAACAAAATCGGCAAAAATGCTTGTATCGCACTTCGTGAGCCATCAATGGGACCTGTTTTCGGTGTTAAAGGTGGTGCTGCAGGTGGCGGATATTCACAGGTTATTCCTATGGAAGACATCAACCTTCATTTCACAGGTGATATGCACGCAATTACAGCTGCTAATAACCTTCTTTGTGCAATTATTGACAACCATATGCAGCAGGGTAATGACCTTCGCATTGACCAGAGAAGAATTCTCTTTAAGCGTTGTCTTGATATGAATGACCGTGCACTTCGTAACGTTATTATCGGTCTTGGCGGTAAGGTGAACGGTGTACCTCGTGAAGACGGCTTTATGATTACTGTTGCAAGTGAAATTATGGCTATTCTCTGCCTTGCAACTGATATCGACGATCTTAAAACAAGACTTGGCAATATTCTCGTTGCATGGACTCTTGATAACACTCCCGTTTATGCAAAGGACCTTAATGCAGTCGGTGCAATGGCAGCACTTCTTAAAGATGCAATCAAGCCAAATCTTGTTCAGACTCTTGAAAATACACCTGCAATTATGCACGGTGGACCATTCGCAAATATTGCTCACGGTTGCAACTCAGTTACAGCAACAAAACTTGCTTTAAAGCTTGCTGATTATTGTATTACAGAGGCCGGTTTCGGTGCTGACCTTGGTGCTGAAAAATTCCTTGACATCAAGTGCCGTTATGCAGGTCTTAAGCCTGAATGCGTAGTAGTTGTTGCTACAATCCGTGCTCTTAAATACAACGGTGGCGTTGCTCGTGCAGATTTACAGGACGAAAATGTAGAAGCACTCAAAGCGGGTATCGTAAACCTTAAAACTCATATCGAAAATATGAGAAAATATAATGTTCCTGTTGTTGTTGCTATCAACAAATTCCATACAGACACAGATGCAGAAATCGCATATATTAAAGAGTTCTGTGAAGAAATGAAAGTACCTGTATCTCTTGCAGAGGTTTTCGCTAAGGGTGGCGAAGGCGGAATGGACCTTGCAGAGAAAGTTTGTGCAGTTATCGACGAAGGCAAAGCAGATTTCAAGCCTCTTTATGACGAAAAGCTTTCAATCAAAGAAAAGCTTAACACAATTGCAAAGGAAATTTATCGTGCAGATGGCGTAATTTTCACAGCAGCTGCTGAAAAGGCAATCAAGGAAATCGAGTCCCTCGGTCAGGATAAGCTTCCTGTTTGTGTTGCAAAGACTCAGTATTCACTTTCTGATGACCCGACAAAGCTCGGTAAACCTGAAAACTTCGTAATGACTGTTCGTGAAGTTAAACTCAGCGCCGGTGCAGGATTCATCGTTTGCCTTACAGGTGACATTATGACAATGCCGGGACTTCCAAAAGCTCCTGCAGCATATAAAATTGATGTGGACTCTGACGGCAAAATCGACGGCTTATTCTAAAAATTGATTCTTTTTCCGCAATACCGCGTGTCTTTCGGCTCGCGGTATATTTATACAGCTTCGCCTCTGACACATTGTCTTGCGAAAAAATAATTCAATTTATGTTAGGTTTGTCTAACGAAAAATCTGCTCAAAAAGAAAATTGATTCTTTTATAGTTTTTTCGTGATATTTCCTTGCTCTCAACTCGCAGTATACCTGATACAGCATCGTTTCGGCAAGATTGTCTTGCGAAAAAATAATTCAATTTATGTTAGGTTTGTCTAACGAAAATCTGCTCAAAATATGATTTATCAGATGTTATTTTGTGAGAAAACAATTCAATTTTATTCATCTAAAAAAACAGAAAATGTAAAACTGTTATTGACTCCCTCTGACACAGAGGGAGTTTTTTTGCAAAATGGACGGAGCTTTTTGTGTGGCTGTATGTGTTTTTTCACAAATTAGAGCAATATAATTCAGTAAAGTGGCTCATTGTAATAGAGGGAGATTTGATGTATAATAATCTTGTATATCGACAAAATGTCGGGAGGAAATATTATGAAAGTTAATGAAATCAAAGAAATACTTGACGCAGAGATTATATGCGGTGAAGAATTTATGGACCGCGATGTTTTTACAGCATGTGGCAGTGATATGATGAGCGATGTTCTGGCCTATGTAAAGGAACAGGCAGTTCTTCTTTCGGGACTCGTTAATCCACAGGTTGTTCGTACTGCAGAGATGATGGATATGCAGTGCATCGTTTTTGTTCGCGGAAAACAGCCTGACGAAGGTATTATTCAGTTGGCAAAGGACAGAGATATTGTTCTTATGACAACAAAGCAGCCGATGTTTGCATCCTGCGGTATGCTTTATGAAAAGGGTCTTCGAGGAGGAGCATTAAAATGAGCAATTTCAAGCTTCACTATGTTGTGCCGGGGGATGATTTTACCCGTGCCGGCGAGGCTTCTGGCTCAGTTAAAAAGACTCTCAAGGATTTAGGATTTAATCCTGAAATCATAAGAAAAGTCGTAATTGCTCTCTATGAAGCTGAAATCAATCTTGTTATTCACGCAGGTGGCGGTGAGATTGATGTTGAGATTTCACCTGAATGCATCAGTATGGTGCTGACTGACCGGGGTCCCGGTATTCCTGATGTTGCTCTTGCAATGAAGGAGGGATATTCAACTGCTCCTGATAATGTCCGTTCATTGGGCTTTGGCGCAGGTATGGGTCTTCCCAACATAAAAAAATATACGGATGAAATGAAAATTGATTCAACCGTAGGTGTAGGTACAACAATGTACCTGAAAGTATATACTAATTAGAGTGATAAATATGTACGAAACTTATTTCCATTCCGTGCGACTTGATGCAGAAAAATGTAAGGGATGCGTAAGCTGTCTTAAGCGTTGTCCCACAAATGCTATCAGAGTCCGTAACGGAAAAGCATATATTATTTCAGAGCGTTGTGTTGACTGTGGCGAATGTATAAGAATTTGTCCTTATCACGCAAAATATGCCGAGAAATATTCCCTTAACGAAATTCTTGATTATAAATACAGAATAGCAGTACCTGCACCATCTCTCTATGGTCAGTTTAACAACCTTGACGACAGGGATTACGTGTTGACAGGGCTTAAAAGACTTGGCTTTGACGATGTTTTTGAGGTTTCAAAGGGTGCGGAGCTTGTGAGTGAGGCAACACGAATTATTCTTTCAATGAATAAGACGAAAAAGCCTGTGATTTCATCGGCTTGTCCTGCAGTGGTTCGTCTTATCAGGGTCCGTTTTCCTAATCTTATCAAGAATGTACTTGATTTGAATGCTCCTATGGAGGAGGCGGCTCGTCTTGCCCGAATAAAGGCAAAGGAGGAAACAGGTCTTTCCGATGAGGAGATAGGCGTATTCTTCATTACACCTTGTACTGCAAAAATCTCATCAATCAAGCAACCTATCTGTAACGGAAAATCATACATAAACGGTGTTCTTGCAATTAAGGATATTTATCCCGTTCTTGTGCAACAGATGGATAAAATCATAGAGCTTGAGGATTTGAATGATTCAGGTATTATCGGTGTTGGTTGGGCTTCATCGGGTGGTGAGTCGGCAGCACTTTTAAAGGACAGATATTTAGCAGCAGACGGTATTGAGAATGTTATTAAGGTGCTTGAAGAGTTAGAGGACGAAAAGCTTAATGACCTTGAATTTATCGAGCTTAATGCTTGTTCGGGTGGTTGTGTGGGCGGACCTTTGACCGTTGAAAACCCATTTGTGGCAAAGGCTCGACTTCAGAGACTTAGAAAATATATGCCTGTTTCCTGCAATCACCTTGAATATGAGTCAATTCCAAAGGAAATGTACTGGGAAAAACCTCTTGAAGCATCACCTTGGAAACTTGCTGACAATGTTTTTGAGGCAATGCAGAAAATGAGTGAAATCAATGAGCTTGAAGGTGAGTTGCCGGGTCTTGACTGCGGTATGTGTGGCTCACCATCATGCCGTTGCTTTGCAGAAGATGTTGTAATCGGCAAGGCGGACAGAAATGACTGTATCTTTGCTATGAAAAACAAAGAAGGTGCAGAGCATTTTATACCAAAACCTTTCAGAACAGAGGAAAGATAATGACAGTTAATAATTTAGCAGAAAAATTAAATCTTAAAGTCCTTGTTGAGGGTGACGATGACCGTGAAATCAAGGGCGGTTACTGTGGTGACCTGCTTAGCTGGGTAATGGGCAGAGCACAGAGCGGTGACTGTTGGTTTACTGTGATGGGAAATATCAACGCAATTGCAGTATCGGTACTTGCTGATTGCGGATGTATAGTTCTTTGTGAAAATGCAACTCTTGATGATGATGCAAGAGCTCGTGCCGAAATGCAGGGCGTATGGGTGCTTTCTTCAGAAGAAAATGCATATACTCTTGCAAACAAGCTTGGTGAGGCATTATGAAATTAAAGTACGATTTTCACCTTCATTCGTGCTTGTCACCTTGTGGTGATAATGATATGACACCATATAACCTTGTTAATCTGGCAAGGCTTATGGGTTATGACATTATTGCACTAACTGACCATAACTCCTGTCTTAATTGTCCTGCTGCCATTAAAGCAGGTGAGGAAGCGGGAATTACGGTTGTGCCGGGAATGGAGCTTTGCACCTCGGAGGAAATTCATACTGTTTGCTTGTTTCCCACATTGGAAAAGGCGTTGGAATTTTCAGAATATGTAAAAACTACAATGCCGCCTGTAATGAATGATGAAAGCATTTTCGGAAATCAGTACATAATGGACCATACTGACCAAATTCTCGGTAAGGAAGAAATTCTTCTCACAACTGCGTCAGGAATCAGCATTGATGATGTTGTAGCAGAGGTGACACGATTTGAGGGTGTTGTTTTTCCGGCTCACCTTGACCGTGCGTCATATTCTGTGTTGTCAGTGCTTGGATTTATGTACCCCGAAATGAATTTTAACTGTGCCGAATTTACTCACAAGGCATATATTCCGCAGTATGAGGAAAAGCACGAGCTTTTAAAGGGAATGAGGCATCTTCGCAATTCTGATGCCCATTATCTTGAAAATATGGTTGAAGCATCGGAAGAAATTGATATTCCTGAATGCTCACCACAAGCTGTTGTTAATTACATATTAAATAAATAAAGTATTAATCCAAAACAAAAGGGACACGAGAGTGTCCCTTAATTTTTTTTATTCAGTTTTCTCACAAACAGAAAGCATATATCCGTTGACATTTTCAGTCTGAAAATCGAATTCACTTAAACTGAACACATCAAAGCCCTTGAATACCTCACCCACACCTTCGCCACTGATTTTGCTGTAGGCTTCTTTTTTTGTCCATATTTCAAAAAAAAGTTGGGCAGAGGGATTTTCCCTATATAATTCAAGCTCTTTTCCGTGGTAAAAACGTTTTGCAATTTTACTCAAATCTCGGGTGGTGTCGATTTTTTCAATATCTATTCCGATTGGCTTGTCACTTGTGCAGACCGCAACCATATCACCGCTATGCGAAATGCTAACATAACAATTATCTGCCAAGGGCTTCTTTTTTTCGTTGTAGTGAAGATTTTCTGCGCCCATTTTTATAAGCTCCTGTGCGGCTAAAAAGCTTTCTCTTTTTTTACAATGAGACAACACATTTTCGGGCAGAATTTCTTTGTTTATCTGTATATCATCAGAAATATTGAAATATTTAACTATCATTAAATCACCGAGAAAAGTTTACCACATTTATTCGGATATATCAACTTTTTTTCCGAGATATTCTGATGGTGAAATCAGTTTGCCATCCTTGTATAACTCTAAATGCAGATGAATTCCGTCAGCGGATTCAATGGGAATTTCATCCAACAGACCGATTTTTTTATTGGATTTTACCTCATCACCGGGATTTGCGGTGCTGTTTTTCTTAAGTCCGTAATATTTGGCAACAAATCCGTTGTTGTGGTCTATGGTAACAACAGTACCCCATAATTCGTCATAACAGACCTCTGTGACGATTCCGTCGGAAATTGCGTTTATGGTGTCACCCGAAGCGCCCTTGATGTCGATTCCCTTGTGAATACGCCAGTCACCCGTGGTCTCGTTTTTAACAAGCTCATCCTTTGTGTATTCCTTAGTAATTTCATTGTTTAATGGATAAACGAAGCTGACGGATAATAGGGACTCTGCTTTTGTGGTTGCCTCTGTCTGCCTGTCGTCAGGCACATTGGTAACGGGATTGTTGACCTGAATATCAGCCTTTGTTGTCTTTGTTTCAGTTTGTGAGAACACATCGGTTTCGTCGGGCAATATGCCGGTATTGTCCTTGTTTGCAACCCAGAATGAAAAAAGCGCAACAACACAAAGGGTCAGTGCAATAACGGAGTAAGTAGTTTTTTTGACTTTTTCAGTATTTTTCAAAATAATCACCTCTGTCAATATTTTTGACAAAGATACAAGGTTTATACAAATTATAATTTGTCGGTGAATTTATTGAGAACACAATACCTTGTAGGGGA
>JAZNTF010000032.1:0-15094 GCA_045591625.1 Candidatus Fimenecus sp. | reverse complement strand
TTTTCCTTTACATCAAAGTGTAAAGGATTTTCTTTTATTTCTTTAATCTTTGACAACATAGCGTCTACATCGTCTTCCTCAACAACATATCCGCTGTCACTGTCAACCAATTCCGGGCTTCCACAACAGTTATATGTTATAACCGGTGTACCGCAGCAGATACTTTCCATATTAACTGTCGGAAGTGTATCAGCATGTGTGAGATTTACAAAAACATCACTTGATGCATAAATATCTGCCATTTTTTGTCTGTCATTTACATAGCTGATACAAGTGACATTTTCGTATGATGAAAACATAGCTTCCTGCTCATCTGTACAACCGACAAGAATAATATCAGCATCCGAATTCTGCTCAATGATTTCCTTTGTAACAGATTTATTTATATCCAGACACCATTTATTTGCAAAGCCTAAAATTGTAAAACTTTTATTCAGATTATATTTCTCTTTGAAATCACTGCTATGTGGTGTAAAAATGCTTGTATCAACGCCATTATACGCCACTTCAAAATTCGCATTCTTGATAAGTGATTTTTTTGCTTCGTTTGTTATCCATTTACTGCATCCAACAAGAGTCAGATTCTGTATTTTATTCAGATGGTCCGTTCTGTCCTTGAGCACCTTTTGAGTACAATCAATAAACAGACTTGCCTGTTCATTTTTATTCTGTGGACAGTTTCCGCATGTGGACTGCCACTTATCACATTTAACAGCTGCATAGTGTGTGCATTTCCCTGTAAAAAACCAACAATCATGCATGGTTATAACCGTTGCAATATTTTCCTTTGCAAGAAAATCACACAACATATTAAGATTTACATAATTGCTGTGAAGATTATGAAAATGTACAATATCAGGTGATACACTCTTTATGTAAGCAATTAATTTTTTTGTTGCATTTTTACTTGCATAAGCCTGTTTACCAAACACTCTTGCATATACAGCATGGAATTTATAATCAAATGTGCTACCTATTTTATATGAATTTTCAGGTGGATTGACTGCAGTCTGATATGCTACATAAGAGGAATGCCCGTTATTTACTAAAAAGCTCTCAATATCCCTTACAATAACACCTGTACTTTTATAACCATATACAGCATTGATTTGTAAAACCTTCAAGTTATTCCACCCTTTCTTTTAAATATTGTTTTATTCCATAAAGAAGAATTTGTATTCCATATCAAATCGCAAGAAATACAATACCAGGAATCCTGCAACACCAAGATAACCTAAAAAACGATATTTCTTTTCAATAGTATTAATAATTTCAGGAATAACAATCATAATTATCATGGAATAGTACTGCTGCACTCGCATAAATGACTGATTCTGATAAACCAAAAGAGTGGACATCAGCGTCAGGAACAACATATTATATATGTATTTCGCATCTCGTCGTCGTTTATTTATATACGGATAGAGACAGAAGGAGACTATACATAATAATGTAAGGATTGTTGCGTAGGTTTCAGCGCCACCACCGGCATAATCAATCTGAGATTCATCAAAGCCGAGAAACAATGCAACAGGTCCATATAATTGCTTTCCTAAAACAGCAAGAGCAACAGAGCTTACCATCATAGCCACAAAGTACGGCAATGTAATGTTGATATTTGCAATAAGTAAATATATTATGAATACAACTGATGATTTATGCAAGACAAAAGCAAGAAAGGCTATTATTACAAGCCTTACAAATTTCTTGTTTTTTGCATATTCATATCCTAAAAAGTAAATTAATGCGGTAGCCAAAGTCTGTCTAAGTCCTGTCAAGGAATAGAACATAAAGAAAAGAACTGAATAAATAAGAAAACTGATGTCAGGCATTGACGAATACTTATATATCCAACGCGCCATAAGACCTGTAAAGGTTACAGCGATAAAAATTAGCCATATCTGATAATCTGTTGAGAAAACTTGAAATATTTTCTGCAACAAAAAATATCCCGGGTCTTTAACATCCAGACCATTAAACAAGTAATTCCAAAAATTAGACAAAACCTCATCCCACGGGGTATCAATGCCCTTTTGGAAATGGTCTGCATACTGACGTGTATCGTCACCAACAGTCCAATGACGAAGACCTGATATAGCTATCCATTGAAAGGCAACTATTGTACAGTACCACTTTTTCTTTTGGTCCGTTGGATTTATATGAAGTAATACTATGCCCCATATTAAAACGAGAGCAATATTTATAATGTATACTGTCATATTACTTTCCTCTCTGAATTTATCCGATTTGATTTTCCAAATCACTCTTCACCATATTTTGTACAAGTGGTTTATGGTGATTTCTTTTTCCACTTTCCCATCCTTTATGGGCATACTTTTCCAGCATCTCACGATTATTATGTAATCTAAGAAGTACTTTTTCTATATTTTCTTTTTTAGTTGCAACTGCACCACATTCGTTATCAATAAAATACTGAATTGAAGCACAATAATCATCACCGATTGCAAAAACACATCGGTTGGTTTCAAGATAGTCCACAATCTTTGTTGAGAAAGACTGATGAACCTCCAATTTATCCTTTAATTTAAAGCCTTCCACATGAAGCAAGATATCAGAATTCTTTTGAATCTCACGAATTTCCTTATAACTTACAGGTGGGAAAAGATTAACTGAGTCTGTTGACAAACACGCTTTCTGTTTATCTGTCAACGCTGTCAATGTATATATATCCATCTGGAATTTTTTGCCGTCTTGATTTATTCTTTCAATTGATTTTGCAAGCTCACTGAGAACTTCATATCTACCCTTACTGATATTTCCTGCATAAACCATTTTAAGGACATTATCAGGTGCTTTGAATTCAGGCTTTTTATCATCTGAAAAAACTGCACACTTTGTAAGCACCTTGCAAGGCGGTGTAAATATTTTTTCGTATTCCTTTTTCTGAACATCTGAAATTACATATAAAATCTCACATTGTTCAATAGTTCTTTTTACTTTTCTTCTTTTATAAAGTCTGTCAATCCAATAAAGTGGAGAAAGTGAAAACTGCTTCAATGTATAACAGTCATCTGAAATATAGCCCAACATTGGCACATCGGTATGCTTTTTCACAAAATGCACAATGTCATTTATAAAACCGGAATAATAAACAGGCTGAAAAATAATATCAGGCTTGAAATCATCAACAAAATCAACGAGTGCCTGAGATTTCCATCTGCCAAGCTTCCATATCAAATCACGAGCCCAAAATAGAATCTGCCAACGCTTTTGTCTGCCAAAGGTCATACCCTTTATATTCTCTGAAAAAACTGAATCCTCGCTCTTTTTTTCTATCGGAATTTCCATTCCTGATGGATGGGATTTGTTTTTTAAGTTTTTTATAAGAGATTTCTCAGTAATCTGAAAATATCTTTTTACAAGAGAACTTGTTGGGTGACCCGGACGACAAGCAATATTTGCAACTTCAATATCGGGAATTCCTTCAAAAATATTCGAAAATGAATTGCCAAAGCTATTATCGTTACTCCATGGCGTATTTGATATGACTAAAATTCTCATCAAACGCTTTCTCCTTAATTGACTCTATTTAACAAAAGACATAATAAATAGTGCCAGATTAACCAATCTTAATCGTAATAAAATATAAACTATATTAAATGCAAGTAAGGTAATTTTGCTTTCAAAAAATGGAACTTTATTTTTCTTTTTCCATACATTTCTTGCATTTTCATCTTTAAGCACACTATGAGCATATTCTTTTTTATCCTTATAACTCATAGGATTTTGTGGTGACATAATTGAAAAAAGATAAACAACAATATTTCTGCAAAGCTGTGAATCAAGTTTTTTAGTACAATCATCATCCTTGATGCTTGTTTTTTTCACAAAATTTCTTGAATAGTCATCCATTAACCATATTGTTTCAGCAAAATTCTTATGAAAACTTGATGTAATTGAGCCCGTGCGTTTAAGATTATTCAATGATGGCTTTTCATATAGAGAAATCTTTTCCGCAACCGCCATAAAATCAAGATTATAAAAATAATCTTCCGATATCTTACCTAAAGGAAAACGGATATTATTGTCAATAAGTACATCCAACCTGTATAAAACCGCAGTTGAACGATAACCTCGTGTTTCCCCTATTTGCACATTCAAAGCAAATTCTTGTGGCATAGAAGAAAACATTTCTTTTTTGAACAATATTGCAAGGTCCTTATTTTCTTTATCTTCGTACGTTTTGTAATATGAATTTGGTAAGACAGCATCTGAGCTCTCTTTTTCTGCAATTTCCACCATTTCTTTTATTGCATTTTGTTCCAATGTATCATCCGAATCAAGAAAAAGAATATATTTACCCTTTGCAACTTCTATACCTGCATTTCTGGCAGATGAAAGACCACCATTTTCTTTATGTATAACTCTTACATTATCGTTTTTTTCTGCAATTTCATCACACAAAGCAGGACAATTGTCAGGTGAACCATCATCAACCAATATAATTTCTATATTTTCGTATGTTTGATTCATTATCGAATCAACTGCATTTCTTAGATATTTTTCTGTCTTGTAAATCGGAATTACAACAGAAATCTTAATATCATAACTCATATCAATTCACCTTTATAAAAATCTAAGAGAAATTACAAATTCTCCTTATACCATTCGATTGCGAGTTTGATTCCGTCCTGGAAGCTATAATCAGGGTCATAGCCCAAAAGACGCTTTGCTTTTGAGATATCAGCATTACTATGCTTGATGTCACCTTTACGGTCAGGACCGAAATTAGGCTCAATGTCAACACCCAATGCTTCAGTAAGTCCATAATAAATATCAATAAGATATTCTCGACCACCGAAAGCGATATTATATGCTTCACCTGCTGCTTCACTTGGAGCAAGACAAGCTTTAAGGTTTGCTTCGATAACATTATCGATATATGTAAAGTCACGGCTTTGCTTACCATCACCATTGATTGTTGGTGTTTCACCATTTAAAAGGAGCTTTAAAAACTTTGGAATAACGGCTGCATATGCACCGTCCGGACTCTGACGACGACCAAAAACATTGAAATATCTCATTCCGTATGTATCAAGTCCATATAATTTAGTATAGAGCTTACCCCATTCTTCATCACAACGCTTTGTGAGTGCATAAGGTGAAAGAAGATTTCCCTCTCTGCCCTCATATTTAGGAAGATTAGGTTCGTCACCGTAAACTGATGAGCTTGAAGCATAGACAAATTTCTTGACACCGTTCTGTCGTGCTGCTTCCATCATATTAAGAGTGCCTTCAATATTGTTTTTACAATAGAACAAAGGCATTTCAATTGAACGAGGAACACTTCCCCATGCAGCCTGATTAAGAACATAATCCACGCCCTCACAAGCCTTCATACAAGTATCAAGGTCTTTAATATCACCTTTTATAAATGTATAGTTCGGATTATCGATAAACAAATCGATATTCTCCTGCTTACCTGTTGAAAGGTCATCAAGTGCTTTTACCTTATATCCCATATTGAGTATTGCTTCACAAAGGTTTGAGCCGATAAAACCTGCTGCACCTGTTATGAGAAATACTGAATTTTCAGGAAACTTTAAATGTTTATAACCCATAATTATAATCTCCAGTAATTATATCCAGCTGATTCATATTCTTTACGATTAAGAAGACCCTTAATATCAGCAAGAACTTTCTTTGAATTATCACCTGATTTGAACATCTTGTCGAAATCAGCCTGTGTCAAATCCTTAAACTGTTCATGTGCAACTGCAAGGATTACAGCGTCACAATCTGTGATAGTATTCATATCTACAAATTCCATACCGTAAAGGTGCTTTGCCTCATCAGCATCTGCTGCAGGGTCAGCAACTGTTGCAGTAATACCATATTCTTTGAGTTCATTATAGATATCAATAATCTTTGTATTTCGGGTATCAGGACAGTTTTCCTTGAATGTAAATCCAAGAATTGCTACCTTTGCACTCTTGATTGCCACATCAGCCTTAATAAGATTTTTAACGATACTTTCAGCAACATATTTACCCATATCGTCATTAATTCTACGACCTGAAAGGATAATCTGGCTATGATAACCTAACTGTTCTGCCTTATATGTAAGATAGTATGGGTCAACACCGATACAATGTCCGCCAACAAGTCCCGGGAAGAATTTAAGGAAATTCCATTTTGTTCCCGCTGCCCTAAGAACTGACTGTGTATCGATACCCATTTTGTTAAAGATAATTGAAAGCTCATTCATAAAAGCAATATTAATATCACGCTGACTGTTTTCAATAACCTTTGCAGCTTCTGCAACCTTAATACTTTCTGCTCTGTGAACACCTGCTTCAACAACAAGCTCATAAACCTTTGCGATTGTATCAAGGGACTCATCATCCATACCGGAAACGATTTTTACAATTGTTTCAAGACGATGCACCTTATCACCCGGATTAATTCTTTCAGGTGAATAACCGATTTTGAAGTCAACACCGCATTTAAGTCCTGATTCTTTTTCAAGAATCGGAATACAGATATCTTCTGTAACACCGGGATAAACTGTTGATTCATAAACAACGATTGAGCCCTTTGTAAGATTACGACCAACGATTGTTGATGCACCCTCAACAGGTGTCAAATCAGGTGTATGGTCATCATTTACAGGAGTGGGAACTGCAACAATATGGAATTTTGCTTCACGAAGCTTTGTTTCGTCAGCTGTAAAATCAACTGTACAAGCCTTGATAGCATCATCACCCACTTCATTTGTAGGGTCAATGCCATTTTTGTAAAGTTCAATCTTCTTGGCATTAAGGTCAAAGCCCACAACCTTTACTTTTTTTGAAAAAGCAACTGCGATTGGCATACCAACATAACCAAGACCTACAAGAGAGATTTTTTCTTCACCATTTACAATTTTTTCATAGAGATTTGAAAACATAACTTTCACGCTTTCTTACTTATTTATTAAATCAAAATATTTCTGAATAACAATTTTTCTGTTAAATTGATTTTCCATTTTTTCTCTTCCTTTTCTGCCCATTTCACATTTCTGCTCATCGGTCAAATCAAGGAATTTATCGACTGCACATTTTATACTGTTAGAATTCTTAGCTTCAAATCCAAACCCGGTCACACCTTCGTCAAAGGTTTCCTCACAGCCCGGAATATTAGAAGCCAGAATTGGTCTTCCTGATGAAGCACCCTCTAAAAGCACATTTGCCATACCCTCGTGATATGACGGGAGAATAACAGCGTGTGCATCCTGAAGAAATGGTCTTACATCCTTATGGAAGCCAACACAATTAACATTGGAAAGTTCTGAAAACGGATTTTCGGAACCATATTCCACATCACCCACAACAGTAAACTGCACATTGTCATTATTGAGATACTGTTTTGCAACTTCAGCCAGTTCAAAAACGCCTTTATCCTTAATAATCCTTCCAACAAACACGATATTTGTTTTTTTGCTTTTCGGATATTCAAGATAAGAAAATTTATCTATATTAACGCCCGACCCCGGTAAAAGCTGAACATTGTCACCAACAACTTTTCGTTGTTGGAAAAACTGAAGATTTGATTTGTTCTGAAAAAAGACACATTTTGCTTTTTTACAACCCACCTTGTATAGTGTGAGCATAAGCTTCTGCAAAAGTCCCTCGTCCTCAATAACACCTAAACCTGTAACATTTGATGCATAAGGTACCTTAAGCTGACCGCAAGCAAGACCGCCATAGGCATTTGGCTTAACAGTATAAGTCAGAACAAAATCAGGTTTGTGTTTTTTTATGAGTTTTCTGTAATTGAGATACAGTGAGAAATCCTCTAAAGGATTTTTACCGTGTCTTGAAGAAGCTGTATCGATAACGGTAGCGCCCAGCGTCTCAATTTCACTATTTCGTTCACTATTCGGAACACTTACAAGTACCTCATTGCCTGCTTCAACCAATGCGAGTACAAGCTCTGTACGGAACTGCATAATGGTTGTAACATCATTTGCTAAAATTAAAATCTTTTTCATTTTGTATAGTTTTCTTTCACTTTTTCAATAATTGCTTTTGAATCGATTGAATATTGTTGTCTTAAATATTTCTGACTACCAACGATACAGGAATATCTGTCATCCAAAGCGACTCTCACAAGCTTTGTCTTAACATCACTCTGTTCTGCGAGAACTTCTGCAACCGCTGAGCCGAAGCCACCACTTAAATTGTGTTCTTCAACAGTGATGATTGTGTCATATTTTTCTGCACATTCAAGAATTGTGTCTTTATCAATTGGCTTAACTGTCGGGAAAGTGTAAACAGTAGGTGTAATACCCTCTGCCTCTAATTCCTTACAAGCCTCGTCAACTTCGTCAAAAATCGCACCTGTTGAGAAAAGTGCAATATTTTTTCCGTCCTTTATCTTAATGGCCTTGCCGATTTCAAAATTATCGATACTTTCGTGAATCTGCTTTTCTCCGCCACGACCAAGTCTTAAATAACAAGTACCCGGAGTTTCATAGATTGCCTTTGTAGCACAAGCAGCCTCAACCAGGTCACCGGGAGCAACTACCGTTACATCAGGCAAGGCACGCATCATTGCAATATCCTCGGTTGCGTGGTGGCTCATACCAAGTGAACCGTAAACGAATCCACCGCCAACACAAACAACCTTGACATTTGCATCGTGATAAGCGCAGTCATTTCTGATTTGCTCGATACAACGAAGTGTCGGGAAGTTACCGATTGAATATGTGTAAACAATCTTTCCCTGTAATGCAAGACCTGCTGCAATTGAAGTCATATTCTGCTCTGCAATACCTGCATTTATAATCTGGTCAGGCAATTCTTCCCAGAATGGTTTTAAAACACCAAATCCCAAATCACCTGTAACTATATATACTCTTTTATCTTTTTTTGCTATTTCAAGTAAGGTTTTAACAAATGTATCTCTCATTTTGTTGCCTCCTTATCTTCTGACATATACGGGTCAACCACACCGTCAGGCATTGCTGCGTGTAATTCCTTTAATGCACCATCATACTCTTCACCCTCGTGTGGGAAACGATAATGCCAGAGAATATCATTTTCCATAAATGAAATTCCGTTGCCCTTTACTGTATTTGCAATAATAACAGTTGGCTTGTCCACTGATTTTTTTGCTTCATTCAAAGCATTACGGATTTCATCGTGATTATGTCCGTCAATATCAAAAACATTCCATCCGAAGGCTTTCCATTTTTCTGCAAATGGTGATAAAGCAAGTGTATTGTCACAATAATCAAGTGACTGCATTTTGTTATGGTCAACTATTACCACAAACTGATTAAGTTTGAAATGATTTGCAAACAACGCCATTTCCCAGATTGAGCCCTCATCACATTCACCATCACCAACAATTGCGTAAGTGAAATATGGCATCTTTTCAATTTTTGCATTAAGGGCAATACCACAAGCCATACAAGCACCGTGTCCCAACGAGCCTGTTGAAATCTCAACACCCGGAATACCCTTATGTGACACATGACCTGAAAGACGGCTACCATCGGCATAGTGAGTTTTTAGTTCCTCCACAGGGAAAAATCCCTTTTCTGCCAATGCCGCATAAATTGCTGCACCTGCATGACCTTTACTGAGCACTATTCTGTCTCTGTTTTCATCATTAACATTCAGAGGTGTGATATTTGCTACATCGTTATAAAGCACTGCAACAACATCTGCTACAGAAAGAATTGAGCCAATATGACTACCGTGTGAAATATGAGTCATTTCAATACCGTGACGCTTAATAAGCCACGCTAATTGTTCGCTTTTCATAGGTTATTACTCCTTGGAAATATTTTCTAATCTATTGATTTGTTCATCTGTTAACTCAAATGTGAGTGATTCTGCATTCTGTAAAACCTGTTCAGGTGATTTTGCACCGACGATTACAACAGAATCTTTTAAATAATCTAAAATCCAACGTATTGCAACAGAGGAAACTGATTTTCCTGTTTCACCTGCAATCTCTTTAAGCGCCTCGACAATTTCAAGATTTTTAAGTAACTTTTCACCGTGAAAATTCACATAAATGTCTCTCGAACGTCTATCATTTGCTTCAAACTTGCAATTTTTATCGTACTTACCGCTTAAAATGCCTTGTCCAAGACTACCCCAGGTAAATGGAGTCATATTGAAATCATCCCTAAAGCTGAACATTTCATTTTCATTCTTACGACAAGCAAGACTGTATTCATCCTGAAATGATACAAATGGGTTTGTACTGAAATTCTTTAATTCTTCAGCATCTTCCTTGTGGATATTTGACAAGCCATAATATCTGATTTTGCCTTGGTCTTTTAACATTTCCAAACTCTCTGCAACGTCTGCAAGAGGAGTCTTTCCATCTCTGTAATGAACTTGATATAAGTCAATGTAATCTCTATTTAGTCTTTTAAGACTTCCCTCAACTGCTTTGAAGATATATTCTCTGCTGTTGTCATAAAAAGTCTTTGCGTTTTCAACTCTTACAGCAAATTTAGTGGTAATCACTGCATTGTATAAATCCTTACCAAGAGCCTCGGACAATGTTCTTTCACTTTCACCGAGACCGTATGTGTCTGCGGTATCAAAAAAGTTTATTCCATTTTCAATTGCAAAACGGACTGCGTCTATTAATTTATTTCTCGAAACATCTCCCCAACCGTATCCGCCAAGCGGACAACCGCCCATACAAAGAGCCGATACATTCAGGTCAGTTTTTTTTATTTGAACCTTTTGCATTTTTTCACTTCCTTGCTTTTGTACGCAAAAAATCTATCAACTTTCTTATTAGAACTTCTATGTAATAAAGTAATGTTGCTACAACAATAATTGAAAATGTGGCTACAATCAAATTTGCCGGAAACACTAATTTATCACAGTATTTTATAATCACGAACTGAACCAAATAAATTTGTAATGTTATATTGGAAATATGCTTAACAACAAGGCTAAGTTTTTTCGGAATCTTTTTGAAAAGATGTTCCAATGACATAAACAAATCAAACAATGAAAATATCGCTAAAAGAATAATAATCTGATTTAAAATCTGTAATGGTAAAATCGATTCAACCCTTGAAAAAATTATTTTTGAGACGAAGTAAATACCTGTACATCCGATTGCTAAAATAATTTTGAATTTTAGATCTACCTCACTTAAAATTTTTTTGCTGTCTTTCTTGAACCAAGCACCCATTAACATACTCTCAATATAAAGAAAAAGAATGAATGGCTCACTGACATTGTCAACTCGATATTCAGATTTATCATAAAATGCTGCATAAACTGAAATCCAAACAAACAATACAACTGCCATTGTGATTTCCAAGAAATTGGTAATCTTCTTGTCTATATATACCACAACATAAAATATGCAATAACAAATGATTAACCATACAAGGAAAATGTAATTTGTAGGATAGACGAAAAGCTTAAATGCATCATCCAAGTTATTTAACGGATATTCACCAATCAGCACAGTGAACAATGTAAATATTGCCAATATCGGATACACTCTGAAAAATCGTTTTGGAAACCATTTTGTAAAACTTGTTTTAATGTTGTACAGTAAGAAACCTGATACAGCAAAGAAAATAACATTTCCCAAAAGTCCACCCGTTGCCATTGCGCTTACAGGCCAAATGTTCCCATAGTGAGAATTTGTAATCAATGCTGTCGCTATTAATTTAAGATAATTTATAAACTCAAACATTTCTTACTCCCTCATCACCTATTGTGACAGAAAATTTAATCAGTCACTATTTTTAGTACTGTCAGATGTTGTAACAACCTCAGCAGAGCCGTCGTCTTCGTTACCCTCATTTGTTAACACTGATTTGATTGTCATAAAGAATATTTTCACATCAAGTCCGAAAGAGAGGTTTTCAACATAGTAATTGTCGTAAGCAAATCTTGCCTCAACTGTGTTTGTCTTTCTGCCATGGACTGCTGCCCAGCCTGTAACACCGGGAAGTACATCAAATCTCTTTAACTCTTCCTTTGTGTACTCCTCCCATTGTTTTGGGTAATATGTAAGCACCGGACGAGGTCCGATTAAGGACATTTCGCCTTTTAAGATATTGATGAGCTGTGGTAATTCGTCAAGACTTGTTGCACGGATGAATTTACCAACAGGAGTAACACGGGCATCGCCCTTTGTACAGAAAACTCCGCCTTCCTGTTGCTCTGCACCAACACACATTGAACGGAACTTGTACATATCGTAAACTTTACCGTCCTTACCCACACGCTGTTGAACAAAAATTGCAGGTCCCGGCGAGGTAGCTTTTACAAGAATTGCCACTATTAACATAACGGGCCACAGGAATAACAACGCACCTAAAGCAATCACGAAATCCATAATTCTTTTTATTGTTTTATACATGCTCACCAATCTCCCAAACACCGATTTTTGATAAAATTATACACAAAAATCCATACTAATAACATTATACTATATTCAATGTATTATAACTCTACACGACAAAAAAGTCAATTATATTATAGTATATAATATAACTTTTTCGAACATATTTTTACCCTTTGTGCATTATTTTTCAACACAATATCTACTATCTTGTTACCATTGTCTGACTTTGAAAAATATGCACAAAAATTTATGATAATTTTGTGGCAAATTTTATCAGCATAGTTTGATGTTTTCATTGACTTTTTACAGGAAAATATTATATAATAATGTGTAATTTTCAATATGTGGTGAAGTGGGCTCATTCACATCACTTATTGCGATTTACTTTCGTATTTTTTTATATTGGAGAGATATATATGGAAAGAAAAGTCGGTACTGTTTCAAGAGGTATTCGTTGCCCTATTATCAGACAGGGTGATAATCTTGTTGATATCGCTGTAACAAGCGTACTTGAAGCAGCTGAAAGTGAAGGTTTTGAAATGCGTGACAGAGACGTTGTTTCTCTCACAGAATCAATCGTAGCACGTGCTCAGGGTAACTATGCATCAGTTGACGATATTGCAGCTGATGTTAAGGCAAAGCTTGGTGGCGAAACAATTGGTGTTATTTTCCCAATTCTTTCAAGAAACCGTTTTGCAATCTGTCTTCGTGGTATTGCAAAGGGTGCTAAGAAAGTTGTTCTTATGCTCAGTTATCCAAGTGACGAAGTTGGTAACTCACTCGTTACTTATGACCAGATTGACGAAGCAGGAATTAACCCTTATTCAGATGTTCTTGATGAAGCAAAATACAGAGAACTTTTTGGTGAAAATAAGCACGAATTCACAGGCGTTGACTATGTTGCTTACTATTCAGATATTATTAAAGAAGCTGGTGCTGAAGCTGAAATCATCTTTGCAAATCAGCCAAAAACAATTCTCAACTATACAGACTGCGTTCTTACTTGCGATATCCATACAAGAGCAAGAACAAAGAGAATTTTAAAGGCTGCAGGTGCTAAGGTTGTCTGCGGACTTGACGATATTCTCAATGCTCCTGTAAACGGCAGTGGCTGTAACGAAAAATATGGTCTTCTTGGTTCAAACAAATCAACTGAAGACACAATCAAGCTTTTCCCAAGAGATTGTCAAGGACTTGTTGAGGATATTCAGGCTGAATTTATGAACAGAACAGGCAAACACATCGAAGTTATGGTTTATGGCGACGGTGCTTTCAAAGACCCTCAGGGTAAAATTTGGGAACTTGCTGACCCTGTTGTTTCCCCTGCTCATACTGCAGGTCTTATCGGTACTCCAAACGAATTAAAACTTAAATATCTTGCTGATAATGATTTCAAAGGTCTTTCAGGTGCTGAACTTAAAGAAGCTATTTCAAACAGCATTAAAGCAAAGCAGGACAACCTTGTTGGCAATATGGCTTCTCAGGGTACTACTCCTCGTCAGCTTACTGACCTTATCGGTTCACTCTGCGACCTTACAAGTGGTTCAGGTGATAAAGGTACTCCAATTATCCTTGTTCAGGGATATTTCGATAACTATACAGACTAATTAACGGAGGTATTCAAAATGGATTGTAATGTTAGACCAGAATCAATGGAAAGAATTACCACCAAAGCGTTAGCAGATGCTTTTATTGAAGAGCAGGTTAAGGCTGTTCGTGAGCAGGTTGGCGACAAAAAGGTTCTCCTTGCTCTTTCAGGCGGTGTTGACTCATCAGTTGTTGCAGCTCTTCTTATCAAGGCTATCGGCAAACAATTAGTTTGTGTACACGTTAATCACGGTCTTATGAGAAAGAATGAAAGTGAAAACGTTATTGAAGTTTTCGGTAAAGAGCTTGACGCAAACCTTGTTTATGTTGATGCTACTGACCGTTTCCTTAACCTTCTTGCAGGTGTAAGTGAACCTGAAAAGAAGAGAAAGATTATCGGTGCTGAATTTATCAATGTTTTTGCTGATGAAGCAAGAAAACTTGAAGGAATCGAATTCCTTGCTCAGGGTACAATTTATCCCGATATTCTTGAAAGCTTTAAGCAGGCTGAAGGTAAAAAGGCTGTTAAATCTCACCACAATGTTGGTGGACTTCCTGAAGACCTTAACTTCTCACTTGTTGAACCAATCAAGCTTCTCTTCAAGGACGAAGTTCGTGTAGTTGGTGAAGCACTTGGTCTTCCACACGCTATGGTTTATCGCCAGCCATTCCCAGGCCCTGGTCTTGGTGTTCGTTGCCTTGGTGCAATCACTCGTGACAGACTCCACGCTCTCCGTGAAGCAGATGCAATTCTCCGTGAAGAATTTGACAACTGTGGTCTTGCTGAAAAAGTATGGCAGTACTTCATCGCAGTTCCTGATGTCAAGAGTGTTGGTGTTAAGGACGAAAGCAGATATGAAGGCTGGCCTGCAATCATTCGTGCTGTTAATACAACAGACGCTATGAGTGCTACAATCGAGGAAATTCCTTATGCAGTTCTTCATAAGATTACTGACAGAATCACACACGAAGTTGACGGCATCAACCGTGTGCTCTACGACCTTACTCCAAAGCCAATTGGAACTATTGAGTGGGAATAATACAGTAAGGGCGTGAAACCCTTATTTATACCCGTTTTCAAGACTTAAAAATCAAATCCGATACTGATTTGATACGATTCACGAAAATAAGGCTGAAAATTCCCCAAAATATTCATAAT
>JAZNTF010000031.1:0-2354 GCA_045591625.1 Candidatus Fimenecus sp. | reverse complement strand
CTCCGACTTAAATGAGAGAAAAAGAGAGAAAGGCGCTAAGTTCGCAAAGACATTTCTTTCAACAATTGCAGTATTACTTTCATTAGTAATGACATTCAGTGTTGTTACTATTGCATTTACTTATATGGGCAGAACAGGAACATCTGTTGTGGTATCAGGTAACGGTGGTAACAACTCAACAGACTTTGGTGGTGACAGTTTTGATTCATCAACAGGTGACTCAGGTGACACAATGATTCCTGATGATAGTGGTGATGCATCAACAGGTGATTCAGGTGATACAGGTAGCACACCTTCTGGTGATAGCGGTAATGCCGGTGCTGACAACGGCGGAAACAGTGGTGCTAACACAGATAAACCTGCTTCAGGTGCTACAAATGAAAAACAGGAAATTCTTGATATGTATAAGACAGCTGTTGCTAATGCAAGAACAAAGTCAAAGTCAGTTGTTCGTGTAAAAGACGGTGCAATTAACTATAAGGGTATTGCAGAAGCAGGTAATCTTTCAAGTGCCGCATCAACACTTATGGGTATGTTTATGGCAAAGAATGAGGCAGCAATTGAAGTTAAGAACGAATCATGGGATAAGTCAAAGCTTCCTAATGCAAGTGCTCTTACACTCAATGGTGTTCAGAAGATTACTCGTGAAGATAAGGGTAGTACATATGTTATCACAGTAGTAGCAAAGAATGCTACAAATCCAAAGGCAAATGCTGATGGTGTTGGTTCTATCGCAGGTGTTATTGAAGAAGGTCAGATTACAGGTGCAATCGGTTCAGTTCCTGGTCTTAAGCTTAGCAACATCAATATTGTTTATGAAAATGTAACAGCAGTTGCTACAGTTGATAAGGCAACAGGAAACCTTGTTGAACTTAAACTTAATGCTCCTTGTGTTCTTGGTCTTGATGCAAAGCTTGCACTTGTTTCAGTGCCAAATGCAAGAGTTGGTATTCAGGTTATCACAGAATATAAGATTTCTTACTAATTGAAATACTAATAGTGGAAATAAAGGGCTTGACTTAATTGTCAGGTCCTTTTTGTATTGTATGGGGAATCTGATTTCTATCAGGATGATTAATTTTACATATTAACTATAAATTAATTTATCGACATTTTTCATAATATTGTTGACAAATGTCAAAGATTATGATAGAATTACCCGAAATCACTTCGATATGACCCGTAATGAGCCACACCTGAAGTGATTTTTTTATGGTATATTATTTTGGAGGATGAAAATTAATGAGTCAGACAAACGAAAACAAAAAAATTAAGCTTTTGCATAAACCACCTAAGGGAAAATTACCTGCACTCTGCCTTGTGTTCGTATGGATTGCTTTATGGAATTCGATTTTCCAGTTGCTTGAAATCACACACATTATGCCACACGAAGGTTTAAGATTAGTTAACTGGGCATTCTTTATGACAGTTGCAGTATTCTTTCTTCAGGAAGAGCTTACATACAAAGAACGTTTTTGGTACACTCTTTGCGGTGGTACAGTAGGACTTCTTTTGGCAGCATGTGTAGGTCT
Source organism: Candidatus Fimenecus sp. (assembly GCA_045591625.1). Classification (GTDB taxonomy): domain Bacteria; phylum Bacillota; class Clostridia; order Oscillospirales; family Acutalibacteraceae; genus Fimenecus. The sequence continues at coordinate 822 of JAZNTF010000031.1, read as the reverse complement.
TGGCAAAGGTCTTTTGGTAAATCTTGGATTACCAGAACTTGCTGCAACATGTATTCCACTTGTAACAATCATCGGTATTCTCATTCTTACAAGACCATTTATACCAATGTTCTTTAATGACGTTGGATTTGTTTATCTTATTTGCTCGTTCATCAGCAAAAAGACAATGCTTGCAGACCTTCCAAGCCATCTCCTTTCTCTTGTTTTAGGTTCAATTATTTTGAATCTCGGTGCAACAGGCATTATTCTCCTTTACAGAAAGCATATGGCAAATAAAAGAGCAAAACAACAGTAAAACTATTGTAAAAGAGGACGATAGGTAATGTCGTCCTTTTTTCTTTTAAAACATTTGCATTCACATATTGACAATTCGAGAATCATAATATATAATAATAGGGCTGTAGAAACAGTACGCTGGTGTGGCGAAATCGGCAGACGCAAGGGACTTAAAATCCCTCGGTAGCAATACCGTACCGGTTCAAGTCCGGTCACCAGCACCAAACCAGAAAAATCCGAACCAAATTTTCCCAATAGGAAAAGGGTTTGGATTTTTTGTTTATTTTTAATTACGTACATAGAAAGAGCTCCGCAAATACGGAGCTCTTATTAGTTGTTAGATAAAACAATCAGTGCATTACATTCTGTTTATAGAATATCTTGATAAAAATGAAATGCTGTCCTTATATTTGTTATATTCTTGTTTTAGAACTTCACGAATTTCAGTTACATCTTCGCTACAATGTTTAACATAGTCATATACAGTATCTATATCACGATCGTAAATTCCAGATTCTTTCAAGATTCTCTTTATTGGTTCAGTTT
>JAZNTF010000030.1:0-6574 GCA_045591625.1 Candidatus Fimenecus sp. | reverse complement strand
GGTGACCTTGCATATTGGAGAGAAGACGGACAGATAATCTATTGCGGAAGAAATGACTTCCAGGTGAAGATTAATGGTCAGAGAATTGAATTGGGTGAAATAGAGAAGGTTGTCGGTGAAGTTGACGGAGTTGAGTCTGTTGCCATTATTGTAATGCAAAATAACGGTAAAGATGTTCTTGTAGCATATTGCTGCGGAGAGAATATGGAGAAGATGACCATTAAAGAACATTGTAGCAATAAACTGCCTCGTTATATGGTGCCGAGTGCATTTGTAATGCTTGATACAATGCCGCTTAATGCAAGCGGTAAGCTTGACCGTAAGCAACTCAAGGCGATTAAGGTTGAGTTTGAAGATGAGTTCATTAAGGAAAAGCCTACAAACGAAACAGAAAAAATTGTTTGTAGTATTTTTAAGAAAATTCTTCATACAGACGAAATTGGCACAAATGAAGACTTCTTCTCACTTGGAGGTACAAGCATCGATATGATTGCGGTGTTATCGGAAGGTGAAATGAAGAATGTTACACCTGCACAATTTATTGCTAATCCGACACCGAAAAAGTTGTCTGAACTTCTCTCGAATAATGTTATTTCATTAACGGAAGGCGTAGAAGTTTTAAGAGAGGTGCCTGAAGCAGAAAATGTGCTTGTTGTAGTACCTTATGCAGGCGGTGATGCTACTGCTTATGCAAAGTTTGTGAGTACTATGGCTGAAAAAGCACCTGAAATGGCAATTCATTATGTGAAATATCTTCGTTCTTATGACGAGTGTCAGACGGTTGCTGAAACTCTTGCACAAATTGGAAAAGACAAGAAAATGTACATCTATTCTCATTGTGCAGGTGCTGCAGTGGCAATGCAATTGATTAATATTCTTGAAGAGAAAAATGTTGAGATGTTGCATTATGTTGCCGGCGGATATATTCCACCGAAAAAGGCGCCAAAGAAGAATGGTTGGAACAAGGTTTCTGACAAACAAATTAAAAAACAACTTGTTTCAGCAGGTGCACCGCTTGAAAACTTCTCTGATGAACAAAGCTTTAATATGATTGACAATTTCCGTAAGGATACGGATTTTATGACTTGGTATTATTACAACAATCATAAAAAGGTTAATGTGCAGACGGATGCTATTATTAGTAAAGACGATGCTTTCACTAAAAACTATAAGGATGCTAAAGAGCTTTGGAGCTTGAGTGCCGATAAATTCAATAAGGTTCATTTTATTGAAACAAAATCACATTATTTCCAATCAGACAACAGTGATGCACTTGTTAAAATTCTTTTGGATATAATCAAATAAAAAACACCGAAGAACTGTAAAAAGTTCTTCGGTGTTTAATTTTAGGCTAAAATTATTTTCTTCGTCTTGCTTTTGCTTTTGCTCTTGCAAGCTTGATTTTTTCTATTCTTGCTTGTTCCTCATCGTACGCAAGCTTTTTGGATGAAGATATTTTTTCGTTTTCTTTTTCTGCTAGTTTTTTGTGTGGTCGTTCAAAAACTTCATTTATCTTATTGCCAAAGAATTTGATGATAAGTAACATAATAATGCCGACTACAATGCCTGCGATACATAAAAAATGATATGTATTAAATGGTCCTGCAATTTTTTCGTGTGCAGCTGACAAAAATTCGACAGGAAATCTTGTTGCACTATATACTATTAAATATATAGGAAAGAGTTGTCCCGGTTTTGTTTTTTTTCTGATGTAGAACAAGAAAAATAATATTAATAGAGCAAGAACTACTTCGATTGCCTGGACAGGAACCTGATTTCCCGGATGGTCAGGGTGATGATTATACGGACCGTATTCCCACGGGATACCCCAACAACAACCTTGACAGTAACAGGCGATTTTAACAACAAATAAAAATGGTGGTAAGGATAAGGTTGCAATGTCAGCTTGCTTTAATGGATTGGAGCATAGGATTAAGGAAACAAGGAACCAAGCAATAGGTGCAACTATTAACAAACCGAAATAGTTACCGCCTGTTCCGACTAATTTACCAAAAGGGGTGTTGACGATAGAGGAGTAGGCACTTAATCTTGTTATTAATAATAATTCGGCGCATACTAAAACAACTTTGACAATATTTTTACTTTTAATATTTTTTTTGCCGAGAACATATAATAATTTTTCTGAATACAAGCTTATAGAATCCTTCTTCAAAAAGTACAAGAATACACAGAAAACAAGTGCAACCGGAGCTGCAAAAGAGTTAATCAAAGCATATGACCATTGGTCACCGATATATTGATGCATAAAATCACCTTCAAAATTGTGTAGTTTATATTTGTATAATTTTATCACACAATTTTTAATGTTTCAAGAGTAAAAGTGCAAAATACGACAACATCCAAAAATAACCTGTATGAAATCATTGACAATAAATTAATTTTATGGCATAATGTTTAAGAGTATGAATGAAAGATTATATATATGGAGGTAAATTTTATGCAATCAAAGATTACAAGAATTATTGCAGCAATTATGGCACTCATTATGATCGTTTGTTGTTTCTCCGCATGTAAAAAGAAAAATGCAGAAGAAGAAACAACAACACCTGAAATCGAATGGCCAACAAATCCTAACGATGATGTTTTTGTAAATGATGGTTCTACTGTTGACCCTAATGCACCAGGTGCAGCACAGGGTGGAAATAACACAGCTAACAGACTTCCATCAGGAACAGGAAACAGTGGTTCAATCAGTGGTGGCTCATCAGGCGGCTCATCAAGTGGCGGTACATATTATCCACAAACTGGCGGCTCAACAGGTGGTTCATCAAGTGGTTCAACAAGTACAACACCACCTACTAGTGACCCATTAGGTTATTTGCAGAGAGAAGTTGAACATTTCTTCACACATTTCGATACACCTGAAGAAAGAAAACAGGTTCTTGCCCTTGCCGGTTATGAATATGATGCAGCGCAGGATATTTATTTTACAAGTCTTAATCCATGGCAGAGATATTTTGGATTTACTGACCTTTATGACCAGGCAGCTCCAATGACAAATATGTGGTACTTAACACTTAAGATTGACTTCCAGTATAAGGATCTTCTCTGGAGACTTCAGTGGTGGAAGGGACAGTATGGTGTTCTTGAAGGTGCTGAATTAGGCGTTTATACAAAGGATGCTTATAATGCAACTGTGCCTTTCTATAAATGTGCGGCTGACGAGCATCTTCTCAGAATGCATTTTGACTACTATCATTCATTATCTGACTATAAGAATGGTAACAGACTCTTTGTAAGAGCTGAACAGGAACATTGGTGGCTTACAGGCTTCAAGTTTGGTGTTGTAAACCCAAGAAACAATGTTGTAAGAGCAACTCTTTATGCGGTTGATGATACAATGGCAGACGGAATTGAAGCAGGTCTTCAGAATGTTCAGGGTGCAAATGGCACATGGAACGGCTTTAAGCCTTACCAGACAGGTATGACAGAAACAGACTTCTATATTAGAAACGGTAACAGATTCAGTGTTGTATGGTACAGAGCAGGTTATCTTAACTACAACTCTCCTGAAAACCCATCAGAACAAAATCCTGATGTAAATATTCCTGAAGAAGTAGCATAAATTTAATAAAATGAAATCCCACGATTTGTTCGTGGGATTTTTTACTTATGAACAACATATAAATAATTTAAAAAAGTTTCTTATTATAGTTGAAAAAATGCTTTTTTTAGTGTAAAATATACAAACAGAGTTTAATTTTTAATGATTTTTATAAATGTTTTTGGAGGTTTTGTATGAATTATTCACTTACAAAGAAGCAAGCAAAAGAGCTTGTTGAGTCAAAACTTTCTCATTTTATCGGAGTTAATCCCAATGAGGCAACAAATGAACAGTTTTATAAGGCTATTGCTCTTATTGTAAGAGATATGATGAGCCAGGGCAGAGCTGAATTTTCAAAGGAAGGCTCAAAAAAGGGAACAAAGAGAGTTTACTATCTCTGTATGGAGTTCCTTATGGGTCGTTCTCTTAAAAATAACCTTTACAACCTTAACCTTACAAAGGTTTTTGAAAGTGTGTTAAAGGATTACGGCATCAAGATGGATGCTATCTATGATTGTGAACCTGATGCAGGTCTCGGTAACGGTGGCCTCGGTCGTCTTGCTGCTTGTTATCTTGATGGTCTTGCAACACAGGGCTATGTTGCAAAGGGTTACACAATTCTTTATGAATACGGTATCTTTAAGCAGAAACTTGTTGATGGTTGGCAGACTGAACTTCCTGATTTCTGGCTTCCCGGTGGTGACGTGTGGCTTGTTCCTCACGAAGAACAGTCAATGGAGATTAAGTTCGAAGGTGAAGTTCGTGATATCTGGGAAAACAATTATCATAATGTTGAAATTGAGAACCCAACAGTAATTCAGGCTGTTCCTTATGATATGCATGTTGCAGGTAAAGACGGTAAGGGTGTTTCTGTTCTTCGTCTTTGGTCTGCAAAAGCTCCCGGTCTTGATATGGCACTCTTTAATCAGGGCGACTATATGAGAGCTATGGAAAGAAATGCTATGGCTGAGGTTATCAGTAAGGTTCTTTATCCTGCAGATAATCATCCTGAAGGAAAATCACTTCGTCTTCGTCAGCAGTATTTCCTCGTTTCTGCTTCAGTACAGGATATTGTTCAGCATCATCTTCGTGAATTCGGCACAATGGATAACTTTGCTGATAAGGTTGCAATTCACGTTAACGATACTCATCCAACAATGGCTATTCCTGAACTTATGCGTATTCTTCTTGATGAATGCGGTTATGGTTGGGACGAAGCTTGGAACATTGTTACAAACACAGTTGCATACACAAACCATACAGTTATGAAAGAGGCTCTTGAATGTTGGCCTGAAGACCTTTATAAGAGACTTTTGCCTCGTCTTTGGCAGATTACAAAGGAAATCGACAATCGTTTCCGTTCATACGTATGGAACAGCACATATAATGCTGATACAGTTGAAAGAATGGCTGTTATCTCAAACGGTGTTGTAAGAATGGCTAACCTTTGTGTTGCAGGTTCACACTGTGTAAACGGTGTTTCTGCTCTTCATAGTGACATTCTTAAGGATACAGTTTTCTCTGATTTCTATGCACTTACTCCTGACAAGTTCACAAATGTTACAAACGGTATTGCTCACAGAAGATGGCTCTGTCAGGCTAATCCAAAGCTTACTAACTTCCTTACAGAAACTATCGGTGATGGTTTCGTTAAGAATGCTGATACACTTCTCGATTTAAGAAAGTTTAAGGATGATAAAGCAGTTCTTGATGAACTTGGTAAAATTAAGAGAGCAAATAAGGAAGAGTTTGCAAAGTATGTTCTCAAGCACAACGGCATCAAGCTTGACCCTGATTCAATCTTTGATGTTCAGGTTAAGCGTCTTCACGAGTACAAGCGTCAACAGCTTAACGCACTTAATATCTTGTCACAGTATCTTGCAATTAAAGAAAATCCAAATGGTGAGTTTATTCCTCACACATATATTTTCGGTGCAAAGGCTGCTTCAGGCTACTTTATGGCAAAGAAGATTATCTCTTTCATCTGTGCACTTGCTGATGTAATCAACAATGACCCTGACGTTAAGGGCAGAATGAAAGTTGTTTATGTTGAAGATTATAACGTTACACTTGCTGAAAAGCTTATGCCGGCAGCTGATATTTCAGAGCAGATTTCACTTGCAGGTACAGAGGCTTCAGGTACAGGTAATATGAAGCTTATGCTTAACGGTGCAGTTACACTTGGTACAATGGACGGTGCTAACGTAGAAATTTATGAAGCAGTAGGTGACGAAAACATCTACATCTTCGGTATGAGCACTCCTGAAGTTGAATTACTCAAAAAGCGTGGATATAATCCGGAAGTATTCTACAATAACAATGCAGAGCTTCATAAGATTCTTGACTTTGCAAATGCTTACGGTATTGGCGGTAAGATGTTCCATGAAGTAACAGCGTCAATTATCCACCATGACCCATATATGGCACTTGCTGATTTCGAGGATTACAGAAATACTCAGCAGAGAATTTCAAAGGACTTCCTTGACCGTGATAACTGGAACAAGATGTCACTTATGAATATCTCAGGTGCAGGTGTTTTTGCAGCAGACCGTGCAATTAACGAATATGCAGCGAACATCTGGAATGCAAAATCAGCACTTAAAAAATAAAACATAAAAATATAAAAATAATCCCATCCTTTTAACTAAGGATGGGATTTACTTATTTATTTCGGGATTTTCTGTTCTTCCCATGATATAGTCCATACTGACGTTATAAAAGTCTGCTAAAAGAATAAGTGTTTCAGTAGGTGGGATTCTTTCACCATTTTCAAATTTTGAAAGTAATGCTTGTTCGATGCCTGTTTTCATTTGTAAAGAGATTTGAGTCAATCCAGCTTGTTTTCTAAGTTTCTTTAAATTGTTTGTCATTCTATCACCTTAATGACATTATGTCATATTTATTATTGACAATTATGACAATTTGTCATACAATTACATTGAAAGAAGATCATTTCTTATGAGTTTTACTGAATTTTTATATGATTATGCAATGCTTCGAAAAATAAAA
>JAZNTF010000029.1:0-2799 GCA_045591625.1 Candidatus Fimenecus sp. | reverse complement strand
GGTATCGTTGTTTTATATAGTATTTAAGCCATTTACAAGAAAAAAGCGTTGCATTTGGGATTTTGTTGTCCCTCTTGCAACGCTTTTTATTGTTTATTAAGTTGATTAGCAAGAAAATCTCTCTAACCTATCGTTAAATTACTGATAATCGATTATTATCTGTCAAAAACAATTGTTTTGGTTTCGTTTGCAGCGAAGTCAACCATCTGTTGTTCTCCACCGTAAACACCGACATTGATAGTTTGTGCTTTGTCACTTGTGATTGTGACAGTAACTGTTTTCTTATTCCATTCAATGTCCACACTTGCATTTGTTCTTGCTCTCAATCCTTTGATACTACCTTTATTCCATTCATCAGGAAGTGCAGGTAATACTTCAATAATTCCAGTATTTGAATAGAGCATCATTTCATTGATTATACCAACAGTACCAATACTTGTGTCAGTGCAGAATACGCCCCAGCCATCGTGAGTATTATGGTCTGTCATCATTGAAGTGTAATAAATATTGTCACTCATCAAAGTGTACAGTGAATCATAAGCAGAATTAGCATTCTTAAGTCTTGCAGCAACAAGAGCTTTATGTACCCAGCCATGAGATGCTATGTCATCCTCACCCTGATTTTCTCTGTTACGGTTTTCAATGGCTTGGTTACAAGCATCTGTAAGTGTTTGATTACCCTGTGTTTCAAATGCAGGCCATGCCATATACAAATGGCTGATATGTCTGTGCTTGTTATTCTCTATATACTCGTCCATAGCCCATTCACACAATGCACCTGTTTCGTCATATTCGTATTCAGGAAGAAGGCTCATAAGGTTTTCCCACTTAGCAATTCTTTCTTCATATCCGTCTGATTTAACAACATTTTCCATTTCAATTGTCATTCTAAGCCCATCTCTTGCAGCAGATATATCCATAGTTGCATTGGCGGTAATTGTTGAGTTGTATCCAACAGGGCAATTTTCAGGAGAATATGATGGAATGATAAGGTATCTTTCACCTTCATTCAGCTCTGTTTTACCTTCTTCGTAACAAGCTTCTCCGTTGACATCTGTGAAATATTCAGGTGTGCAAAGCTGGTCCCAGAAATTAGCCTGTTTGGTGAGCAACGGCAAGAGAATATCTTTTTCAAGGTCGAGAAGTTCACCGTTGTATTCGATTGTTCTGTTGCCATAACACTGCCAGAATTCGAATATTGGAAGAAGCATCCAGCTGGCACCTGCATTCCAATATTGGAACGGATACCATTTATCATATTCGACCATCATAGCACGGTCACCATCAGTATTAACAGGAACCTGAATTGCATCTGTCATACCGTAAGTTTTTGCAGCATTTTCTTCCCAGTCAGGAATCTGCTTCAGCACAAATTTAATATAACTTTCACCAGCATCATACATATTGCCCGTATTCATACCTGACGACTGAAGATTTACATTGGCATCCATTGTGTAAATGCCTCGCCAACCTGAATTCCACTCACCTGTCCACATACCGCAAAGACGAGGGAATGAAGAACCTGAACAACAAATCTGTGCATATCGTCCCTGATTATATGCTCGTTCAACCATAGCAGTTTCAAGTTTATCACTTCTTTTTTGAAGTGCAATAAGGTGTTCGTTAGCAAAACTTTCGTTGTAGCCTTTACCTAACTCAAAATCAACTGCGTTAAACAATGCAGACTGTTTTTCTGCATGAGGTGCAAGTGCATCTTCATAACTGAATTTACCATCAACGGTATATTTCTCTGCAACAGATGTTGTGTAAGCATTGAGTTCATCTAAAAGTGCATAGTTTTCTGCATCTTTAAAGTCTTCAAATTTGCCCATATTATGGGTACGGTCAGATTTTGTAATAAGATAGACTTCAGATGCACCTGAAATTTTAATAGCAGCATTCTGTTCTTTTGCCACATTTTCACTATCGTTAGTACTATCGAGAACAACTCTTTCTTTTTTACCATCAACAACAATAACTTTTGTAAATCCACAGTATCCACCATCTTTTAATTCGCTGTTTTCGTAAGATGGATAGTGTGCAATTTGCGCTATATATGTAGCGTCATCATCAACAAGTTTCTTATACTGCATATTGACCTCGTCGCCTCTGCCAAATCCTCGCAGTGACCAACAGTCATCAAGTGAAAGTGTCATATTGATTTTTGAACCGATATTTGATTTTGTAATCTTAGTAATCGTTACATTATCTTCACGGGAAGAGAATGTTGTTCTTTCCCATGTGCCACGGATATCGGTGTATTTTACTCCAACTTCTGCAGTCTCATAATCTGTCCAACGGATATAGTCGCTGTAAAGGTGCTCTTTCATGTTAAATCTTAAAACATGAGCAGGATGGAAAGCATAAGAAAATGTTCTGTTTCTGCCATTTACATCCCATGTGTCATCATAATTTATTACAGCCTGTCTTGCATCGTGAAGTTCACCTGTAACCTCATCAGGTGTATATCGAGGGTCGTTTGATGGCATAAGAAAATTGATATTCTGATAAATATGAGTGTCGTTATATGGTGAACCTGAACAAACAACACCATTTTCGCCATTACCGCTGACCATACCGTCAAACCAACTTATACTGTCTTCAAAATTGTTTGCATAAGCTACAAGTTCTGTATATTCAGTTGCAAAACATTTTGTATGGTCGTTTTTAATCATATTTACATTACCTGCCTTAATAAAATTCACCGTGCCTGGGATTAGTCCGCCCTCCAACACTAAACACAAAACAATACTGATGATAGACCTGATTTTAACTATAAATTTTATCAGTGTCTTTCTC
>JAZNTF010000028.1:0-2011 GCA_045591625.1 Candidatus Fimenecus sp. | reverse complement strand
TTATTTCTATAGTATAGTCCGAATACACTGCAGGTTCAATTAGTATTTTTGTAATCTTATCCTCTTTAGGAATTACAGCATAATCTCTGCTTGTAGCAAAGCATTCAATTGAGCCATCTGATAAAACTTTATATGTACCGTAAATATGTTCAACCAATCTTTCATCTCTATCAAGAACTTCCAGATAAAGATTAATCTTACATGTATAATCTTCACGCAATTCCACTACTTTTGCAGATGGATATCCAGCTTCATAAAGATTCATGGACAGTCCTGTTATTCGTTTTGACACATAAACTGTTACTTTTGTGTTTTCGTCAACCTTAGACCCTGATGATGGTTCAGTCTTGATAACCTTACCATTGGATACTGTACTGCTGTCCTGATATACGATAGTGTATTTTAATTTGTTGGATGTAAGCATATTTTTTGCAGTTTGTTCATCCTTGTTAATAACATTAGGAACAACTACTTTTTCAACTTCAGGCTCCTGTGTAGTTGTTTCTTCCTTTTCAGTAGTAGTTTCAGTGGCTTCGGGTTCTTCTGTTGAGTCGATATCAACTTCGATATCTTTATACTTGTGGTCATCTTTAATTACGGCTGATACCCAATCAAGGTCAAGCTCTTCACCTTCAAATTGTTCATCAGCTTCTTCGAAGTCCGATTTACTGATTTCTTTACGCTCGTCATCAACGATTTCGTAGTATTTGTCACCTTCCTGAACATAGGATACTATAACATCAATATCCACATCGTTTTCAGGCAATGTATTATATTCGAACCATGAATTACTGGAGTCTTCATAGAACACCTTGATAACATCACCATAGATTTCAATCTGCGTATCCTTATTGAATTCATTTAAATCGTAAAGTTGTTCAGCAATTTCATCATCCATTGTGTAGATATCATATATTTCTGTATATCTGCTATCTTCTTCGTGACCACCAACAATAAATTCTTCAATTTCATCACCATTGATATCTTCCGTTGCATAGCATATCACATAGTCATCGTGTCTGTTAAGTTTACTGATGAGTCTTCTGCTCAAACGATGTGCATCAACATCATCCTCATCCAATTCACCCGTTGCGAGAAGCTCATATCTTGACAATATTTTATCATATGAATCAGGAATATCACCATCATCCCTGCCATTTATATAACCAATAATACCGAACATTCCCAATAAAATTGCAAAAACGACCACAATGGCAATTATAACTATAGTAAAATTCTTTTCATTGTTATTCTTAAATTTTGATGTTGGTACCTGATAATTCCCCTGTGGAGCAGGTTGAATCGGCGGAGACATAGGCATATTATGTTGATTGGGTTGTGGCGGATTATATTGCGGTGGTGCATTATATCTTGTTGGCGTTTCATACGGATTCCGCGGAGTATTATACAACTCCGGCGGTGTGCATCTCGGACACATACCTGTTTTCGCATCCTTAGGAGCACCACATTTTGAACACCTGTAACTCATTTCACTCACCCTTTGTCTCATAATTGACATTATATTTAAAATATATCATACCATCCGCCAAATAGCAAGAAAAAAGGGACTTAAAAAGCCCCTTTTACATATATTTTTTGTTTGTTAATAAATTGATTTAAGTTATTTTTGATAGTTTAATATAATTAAACAAATAAATTGAAATTTATCGAGATAAATGCAGAGTGCAGAATTCAGAATGCAGAATTGTGGAACTGCGTTGCGATTGTAAAATATAACCAAAGGAAATTGTAGGGGACGACGGGTCTCACCTGCCGGTTCGGTCGGTGCTTCTGCTTCGCAAAGGTGTCCACCGGACACCCGCACCCCCGGCGTCCCGTTATTGGTTTACTTATACACTTGGTTCGGGCTGCCGGAGTCGTCAGCCCCTACGATACATCAAATCGGTTAAAATGTAGGGTCGGGTCTCTGTGCCCGACCGCAAATAACATATAAACTATCGGGCAGGCACGGGTGCGGGTGTCCTGTGGACACCTCTGCGAAGCAGAAGCA
>JAZNTF010000027.1:0-17424 GCA_045591625.1 Candidatus Fimenecus sp. | reverse complement strand
TTGCCTTAATTAATTGTCTTCCTAAGACCGCTTGGCCTCCGACTTCTGACGAATTTACTCCACCAACTGTTACAGATGCAAAGAGCCTTGTTGATGCTGTCCGTAAATCGGGTCTTGTGGGACTTGGTGGCGCGGGTTTCCCTGCTCACGTAAAGCTTAATCTTCCCCAGGAAGCAAAGATTGATACTCTTATTATCAATGCTGCTGAATGTGAGCCATATATCACAGTTGACTATCGTGAATGCGTTGAAAACAGCGTTAATATTATGCGTGGTGTTAATGCTGTCAGTAAATATCTCCATATTGATAACGTTATTATTGCTGTTGAGGATAACAAACCAATCGCATTGCAGATTCTTAAGGAAATTGCAGATAGTGCAACTCAGGGCGAAAAGGTTAAGGTTATGGCACTTAAATCCCGATATCCTCAGGGTGCTGAAAAGATGATTATTCAGTCAGCAACAGGCAGAAAGATGCCACCGGGAAAATTGCCTTCCGATGTTGGATGCGTTGTAATGAATGTTGCAAGTATTGCATTTATTGGTCGTTATGTTGCAACAGGTAAGCCACTTGTAAGCCGTAGTATGACAATTGACGGCTCTGCAATCAAAACACCTAAAAATGTGCGTGTTCCAATCGGTACAATGATGGATTACATAATTGATTATTGTGATGGCTTTGTGGAAGGACCTGAAAAGATTGTTTGTGGTGGCCCAATGATGGGTGCTGCGATAACAAACATCAATTATCCTATTCTTAAAGGTAACAATGCTTTGTTGGCATTTAAGAAAGGTGACTTGAGTATAAAGAAAGAAACGGATTGTATTCGTTGTGGTCGATGTGCAGCAGCATGTCCGCTTAATCTTGTTCCTACTAATATTGAGAAATTCACTAAAATCGGTGATATTCCAAAGCTTAAACATTCAGGTGCAATGGTATGTATGGAATGTGGTTCATGTGCATACAGTTGTCCTGCCGGTAAGCCTTTAGTTCAGCATATGCGACTTGCAAAGGCTACAATTCGTGAAAAGGAGGCAAAGAAATGAGTGAAATAGCTAAAAAGCTTGTTGTCAGTGCATCACCGCACTTTCGTTCAAAGACAACAACGACACAGATTATGCTCGATGTTATAATCGCAATGATTCCGGCACTTATTGCATCAATAATTCTTTTCGGAATCCGTTCGCTTATTCTTACTGTTGTCTCTGTTATTTCTTGTGTTGTTTTTGAATATCTTTCAAGAAAGATTATGAAAAGACACAATACAATCGGAGATTTGAGTGCTGTTGTAACAGGTATGCTTTTAGCGTTTAACTTACCATCAACAATGCCTGTGTGGATGGTTGTAATCGGTGCTTTTACCGCAATAGTTATTGCAAAACAATTCTTTGGTGGTATCGGTAATAATTTTGTAAACCCTGCTTTAATCGGACGAATTGTGCTTATGGCATCTTATCCGTCACAGATTGGTAATTTTGTAGCACCATTTTCTCACAAAGAGAGTGTTGATGCAGTAACAACTGCAACTCCGTTAGCACAGATGACAACAGTTTATTCTGCTGATGATATGAGTGTGGCTCTTGACGGAGCAGGACTTCCTTCTCTTTTAGATATGTTCCTTGGTGTGAAAGGCGGTTGCCTTGGTGAGGTTTGTATTCTTGCTCTTGTTTTAGGTTTTATCTATCTTGTAATCCGTAAAGTTATTTCACCTGTAATTCCATGTGTTTATGTTGGTGTAGTGGCTACGGCAATGCTTATAGCCGGTAAAGGTGATTTTGAATTTATGGCTTATCAGCTTATGGCAGGCGGTCTTGTCCTTGGTGCTGTGTTTATGGCAACTGACTATACAACATCCCCTGTTTCATTTAAAGGTAAAATTATTTACGCAATTGGTTGCGGTGTTCTCACATCACTTATCAGAATTTTTGGTTCATTACCTGAAGGTGTTTCATTCTCCATTATCATTATGAATATTCTTGTTCCTCATATTGAGCATCTCACTACTGCAAGACCGTTTGGTGAGGTTAAGGAAAAGAAAAAGAAGGAGGTAACAGCAAAATGAAGAAATTCGATTTAAAAGAAGTTCTCGTTCCTACTCTTTCACTTTTTCTTATCTGTGCTGTTGTAACACTCTTGTTGGCAGGAACTAATTCAGTAACAAAGCCACAAATTGAAAAATTGCAGATAGAAACAGCAAACAAAACAAAAGCTCAGGTTCTTTCTGTGGCAGAAAGCTTTTCTGATGAAAAGACAGTTGATTTAAATGGTGTTACATATGCGTATTTTGAGGGCTATGATAAAGATGAAAATGTAGTCGGATATGTGTTCACAACATCAGCAAAGGGTTATGGCGGAGATATTGTAACAATGGTTGGTGTGTTAAATGACGGTACAGTCAGCGGAATGGATTTCCTTTCTATTTCTGAGACTGCAGGTCTTGGTATGAATGCTGATACTGATGAATTTAAAAATCAGTATGTAGGTAAGACAGGTGAAATCGAAGTTAATAAAAATACACCTGCCGAAAATGAAATTCAGGCACTTACAGGTGCAACAATTACGTCAAAGGCAGTTACTAACGCTGTTAATATAGCGTTAGAGCTTTATGAGGAGGTGGCTTAAGGATGGCTGAGAAAAAATCTCTCGGAAAAGAATTTACCAAAGGTCTTATTCTGGAAAATCCTGTTTTAAGACTTGTTCTCGGAACTTGTCCTACTCTTGCCACATCAACCTCTGTTGAAAGTGCAATCGGTATGGGCCTTGCTGCTACTGTTGTTCTCGTTTGCTCAAATATTGTTATTTCAGCACTCCGTAAGGTTATTCCGTCAAAGGTTCGTATTCCTGCTTATGTTGTTATTATTGCAGGTTTCGTATCCATTGTTCAGATGCTCGTTAAAGCTTTCTTGCCACAGATTGACGAAATGCTCGGTGTTTATCTTCCTTTGATTGTTGTTAACTGTATCATTCTTGGCCGTGCTGAAGCATTTGCAAGTAAAAATACAGTTCTTTATTCAACAATTGACGGTTTAGGTATGGGTGTTGGTTTTACAGCTGCACTCCTCCTTATGGGTGGTATTCGTGAGCTTCTTGGTGCGGGCTCAATCGCTGGTTTTACAGTTTTACCTGAAGCAATTCCTCCAATGACAATTTTCGTTTTGGCACCGGGTGGTTTCTTTGTATTCGGTATTCTTATTGCTCTTGCAAACAAGGTTGCAGAGCGAAACGGTAAGCCTAAGGCAGAACTTAAAGGTTGTTCTGCTTGTCCTATGGCTTCATCATGTACACTTATAGGTACAAACGATGCATGTAAGGAGGAAGCAAAATGATTAAAGTATTTTTAGCAATTCTTCTTACGGGAATTTTAACTGATAACTTTATTCTCTCGAAATTCCTCGGTATTTGTCCGTTTCTCGGTGTTTCTAAAAAGGTTAATACTGCTGCAGGAATGAGTGCTGCTGTAATTTTTGTTATGGTGCTTGCAACTGCTGTTACATATCCTATCAATACATTGCTCGAGAAAAATGATATGGAATATTTACAGACAATTGTTTTCATTCTTGTAATTGCTGCTCTCGTTCAGCTTGTAGAAATCATTCTTAAAAAGTATATGGTTTCACTCTATAATGCGCTCGGAATTTATCTTCCTCTTATCACAACCAATTGTGCTGTCTTAGGTGTTGTTCTTCTCAATATCGAAAAAGGATATACATTTGGAGAATCAATTGTTTCTTCACTTGGCGCAGGTGTAGGCTTTATGGTAGCTATGATTATGTTTGCCGGTGTTCGTGAAAGACTTGAGGGTGCGGATATTCCGAAAAGTCTGCAAGGACTTCCGATAACTCTTGTTTCAGCTTCTCTTGTTTCAATGTCATTCTTAGGCTTTACAGGACTTGTTGAAAACATTTTTAATTAAGGAGGGAATAAGATGGATATTATAACTGCCGTTATTATTGTAGGTGTAATCGGTCTTGTTCTCGGCCTTGGACTTGCAGTTGCATCAATTGTTTTTGCCGTTCCTAAGGATGAAAAAGCAGAGGCTGTCCGTGAGTGTCTTCCGGGTGCTAACTGTGGTGCCTGTGGATTTTCCGGATGTGACGGTTATGCTGCTGCTCTGGCAAAGGGTGAAACTGATAATACTGCTTTGTGTTCACCGGGTGGTAATGCTGTATCAAAGGATATTGCAACTATCTTAGGCTTGCAGGCGGGTGAGGTTATGCCGGAAGCTGCTGTTGTGCTTTGTATGGGTCATAACGGAAATGCAAAGCTGAAATATGACTATCAGGGTGTTGATAGTTGTGTAATGGCTGCACAGCTTTATAGCGGACCTAAAGAGTGCGTATATGGATGCTTAGGACTGGGTGATTGTGTCAAGGCGTGTCCTTACAATGCGATTCACATCTGTAATGGTGTTGCAAGAATTAACCCGGTTGAATGTCGTGCTTGTAAAATGTGCGTAAATACTTGCCCTAAGGGACTTATCGAAATGATGCCGCTTCATCGTCTTACTGCTGCTGTTCTTTGTAAGAACCACAACAAAGGTGCAATTACAAGAAAAGAGTGTACTGCAGGTTGCATCGGTTGCATGAAATGTGTTAAGGCTTGTGAATATGATGCTGTTAAGGTTGAAAACTTTGTTGCTCATGTTGATTATCATAAATGCATCGGTTGCGGCAAATGTCACGAAGTTTGTCCGGTTGGCGTAATTGACCTAGTCGATATGAAAAAAGTATAATAAATATACAACATAACAGATAAGCCAGCACAGTATCCCTGTGTTGGCTTTTGTCTATATATAATCAAATCGGAGCTTGTCGGGATGAGTGCAGAATTCAGAATTCAGAATGCAGAATTGTGGAACTGCGTTTCGATTATATTGCCTCCCTCTGACGAGGTGCGGGTGTCCGGTGGACACCTCTGCGAAGCAGAAGCACTGACCGAACCGGCAGGTGAGAATTAGGTGGATTTGCCGTCAGGCAAAGACAGAGGGAGAGATAGTTTTACTGCTCACTAAATCTCTCCCTCCGTCTCGCTTTCGCTCGACAGCTCCCTCGTCAGAGGGTGCCAAAGAAAGTGCAATTGAAAGAAAGCGACAAATTATAATTTGTAAACCTACAAACACAAAAAAGATGACTGCTACCGAAGTAACAGCCATCTTTTTTTATGAGAAAAATTATTATGAAAAAACTTAATTAAGCGACTTCACATATGAAGTCTATATATGAAAAATTTCTGTGTAGCAGGAAAATAGGGATTGGTGTTATACTTTATGAAAAAGGAAAGGGAAAATTTGTTGGGGATTGGAAAACCCACCACACAGAAATTATGAACAACTAAAGGGAACTTTGTTTGGTCTCTCTTCTGTTGTGGCTATATTATAACAGAAAAAAACACAAAAGTCAAGTATTTTTGCACAATAAAATTGTTAATTATTTGTTAATATTGCACAAATAAACTATGAATAAAAAGTTTCGCATGATGTGTAATAATTCACAAAAGTAAAATGAATTTTTATGCAATATAAACAAATAAAAACTTGATATATGGCAATAACTAACAATTACAAGCTGAAAAACTGTGAGAAATGTCAAAAAGTTTGTGCAATATTTTTTTAAAAAATTAAAAAAGATATGAAAAAGGGGTTGAAAAGTATCAACCCCCTTTATTTAATTTAAACTTTTTATTTCTGTTCTGCTTCCATTTGTGCACGTTTTTCCAAAAGTGCATTGTGGAAATCTTCTTTTGTTTTGCCTGTGAGTTTGTAGAAGAAGAACGGAACACCTGCAAGGAACATCATAATACCGTGCATAATTGTGTAGAAGAACAAGAGTGTAACCTTTGTATCAAGGCTCTGAACAGGGTTTGGCACAAGGTCAGTTGGCTGAATATAGCCAATAATTGAACCGTCACCATAAAGAATGAGTGGTGCAACAGTACTTGCGATTGTACCACTGATAAGTGTACCGATACCGATAACAAATGGGAATGATGCGTCAAGTCGTTTACCTGTTTTAAGCTCGATTGTTTCAAGAACGTCAGCCTGGAACATAGAAGGAAGAAGATTTGATGCACCGAACTGGAGACCGATAAGGAAAAGGAATACAATGAAGATAACCTGTAAAATTGCTGTTCCTGTTTTGAAATATGCGTATCCAACACCAAATGCAATACAGTTTGCACAGAGAGAGTAGATACCTGATGCGATATAAAGCTGTCTTGCATCGAATTTCTTTAAAAGGAAGTTGATTACAAGCATACCGACTGCAGTACCTATACCAACAGGAAGAACAAAGAGAATCTTCTTTGAAATATCACCAAGAACAGCTGCTGCAATAAATGCTTCCATATATGTAGCGATACCACGGAAGCTCTTTAAAAACTCAGAGAAAATAATTGTCCAAGCATACTTATTTGTAACAATATCTTTAAAGCCTAAAAGAGGATTTTTCTTTTCTGCAGTATAAACAGTTCTTTCACGAACCATTTTCATACCAAGAAGAACTGTGATAACACCAACAACACTGCAAAGTGCAGCTGAAATTATGTACTGAAGACCTTCAACACTTCGGATACTGGTGCCTGTAACTGCGTTTATAAGAGATGTCTCATCTTTGTCCCAAATAAGACCTACAACAAGAACGATAACAACAGGTGCAGAGTTACCGATTGCCGATGCAATACTTCTGAAAGAAAGCACTTGGTCGCGTTCTTTCAGATTTGGTGTCATAACATTGGCAACCATATTGATGGAGTTACCAAATGTTCCGAATATAGACCAAAGAACAGCAATTGTGATAATATAGATGAAAAGAACTGTACCTGAAAGGCCAGGAGGTGCCCAGAATGAAAGCATCATAACGATTGCCATAGGTATTGCGACTAACATTGCAACGGGACGGAATTTACCACCCTTACCCATTCTTCTGCCGTCAATGTACATAACAATAAAGAAGTTAAGTATAAACGGAATGATTGCTGTTAAGAGATTGAAGAGAGATGTCTGCTCTTCAGGAAGTCTTAAAACATTAACGAGATAGGCGTTTCTGTTACCGCCGACCATACCTGTCATTGTGGTGTAGAAGAATACACCCATTAAATACAGAACAAATTCACTTTTTTTAACATGTGTTTGCTCAGTGGTTGTTGTAACTTTGTTACTCATAAAATCCCACCTTATAATAAAATATGTATGATTATACCATATAAATATATAATAAAACAGACTGCTTTTTTTACAAAAAAATCAACAGTCCGTTGTGTATTATTACTATTTTATTTGAGTCTTGCAACAAGTCGATAGATAGGTAATCCCTGACCTACAAATTTCTGTTCATATTCTGTAACGATGTTTCCTTCAAAATCACTGTTATGTAAATCAAGTGAAATTTCAGAAAGAAGGAATCCATTCTGTGAAAAGCTCTCAAGAGAATATTCAAAAAATCCCTGACTGTCAGTTTTCTGCGCAATAAATCCGTCGTCACAGAGAAGCTTTTTATAAATATCCAAAAATCCCTTGCTGGTAAGTCGGTGACTTTCCTGACGTGATTTCGGGAAAGGAGTGCTGAAATTAAGGTAAATTTCGGAAACAGTATTTTCTCTCATAAAAAGAGGAAGATATTCAGCCTTCATTTCAAGGAAACGGATGTTAGGTACATTTTCTCTTTTAATAAGCTCACAAGCTTCAACTAAAACTGTTGGCACACATTCGATTGCGAGAATGTTCTTGTCAGGATTCCGTTTTGCATATTCACAGGTAAACTGACCCTTACCACAGCCGATTTCCATAACGAGAGGAGCACTTCTGCCAAATATTTCATCCAAATCAAAAAAGTTTTCATGTTCGTTATTTGTGCGAAAATCAAAGGATTCCAATGTGTATGGAATTCTAAGGTCGGTACAGTTTTCGCGTCTTGAAGAAAGGTTTCTAATTTTTCTTGGTCTCATTTTTGCTTTCACCTTATGCCTTGATAAATAAAATTGATGTTGCCAGTAATAATTGAGCAATGAAATAAGCATACAGACTAATTGTTTTAATAGTCTTATTGCCTTTTCCGCCACCTAAAAGTCGGATTCCCAATGTCAGGTCGGAAACAAAGAAGAAAATAGAGCCAACAATGAGTATAAGCATGCCCCAAAGTCCGTTTTCTGAGCCACTCATATAATATGTAACGCCAAACATACAGGATTTTATAAGCATTACAATAAGGAAAATACTGTATATGTGTAGTGCGACTTTCATAAATGTATTGGCAAAATCGAATTTAAAAACAGGTTTAAGTGTCAGCGCAAAGGTAAGGAAAATAACTACAAATGCAATAACTTCAGGAATAGTGAAGAATTTGTAGTTGTCTACCAAGCGGATAGTTGATTTTACAAACGCTAAAACATAGAAAATATGACCTATTAAAAATCCGGTAGCGCCTATATAAACGACGGACATTCTGGGGTTGCCGGGAGGGTGTGGAATATGCATAAACAAATCTCCAAACCAACCTAGGGCTAAGCCAATAATCATCAGGTTTGCATATTGTGATGTGTTATCGGTAATAAGCATTCCCAACAAGCCGATTCCAACAAAGGCTGTTGCAGCAATCATCTTAAATGTAAGTGATTTTTTAGTAGGCTCCGGCCAATATGCCTTGTCATATAATGGTACAAAAACTAAAAATAAAAGATAGCATATCCCTAATAATATTTTTAACCCCATAAAATATCCCTATTTCTCTTTTCTTAAAAGTGTTCCTTTCGGAAATACCAAATCACTCTTGATTTTTACCGTCATCATCGGATGAGGTGCAGACTCGATTTCATTGTCATTACCGTCAAAAAGCTCTTCAGCTGTAAAAACAACGGGCTCAGTTGATGGCTGAAGTGCATCAAGGTTATCACCACGGGAAAACTTGTTTCTCTGTTCAGCAATAATGTATCCGTCTTTACATTCTTTTACTTCTGCCATAACATCATAATGGCGCTTGTATCCGCCCTCAAAGCTGATGTTTGCATCTTCGTTAGGTGCATTGAAATAAAAACCTGTACAATAGTCACGATAACTTACTTTGTAAACTTCATCAATAACCCATTGAGATGGTCTAAAATCATCTGACGGTTTTTTAAGATATTCATCGATAGCAACCCTGTATGCATTTGTAACAACAGCAGCGTAATAAGCAGATTTAGCTCTGCCCTCTATTTTAAAACTGCTGATACCTGCTTTTACCATTTCAGGAATATGCTCAATCATACACATATCCTTTGAATTGAGAATATATGTACCTTCCTTTGAGTCCTGAATAGGGAAGTACATACCATCACGCTTAACTTCCATAATAGCGTATTCCCAACGACATGGTTGAGCGCACTCACCACGGTTAGCGTCACGGTTTACAAGATAGTTTGAAAGTAAGCATCTGCCGGAGAAAGATACACACATAGCACCGTGAATGAAACATTCGATTTCAAGTTCTTTTGGTACTTTTGCTCTGATTTCAGCAATTTCAGTCATTGAAAGCTCTCGAGCAGTAACAACACGGGATGCACCCATATTATAGAATTCATTTGCAGTAACATAGTTAACAATACCTGCCTGAGTTGAAATGTGAATAGGTACATTTGGTGCATATTTTTTACAAAGTGATAAAACACCAATATCAGCAACGATAAATGCATCAACACCGATTTCTGCCCATTTTTCAAGATATTCAGGTAATTTTAAAATATCATCATTACGAGCTAATGTGTTACAAGTAAGATAGACCTTTACCCCTTTCGAGTGGCAAAGGTCAACTGCACTTTTTAATTGTTCAAAATTGAAATTCTGAGGTGCTGCACGCATACCAAAGGCATCACCACCAAGGTATACAGCATCAGCGCCATACATTAAAGCAGCTTCTAATCGCTCGCGGTCTCCCGCAGGAGCTAGTAATTCAGGTATAATCATTTTATTAACCCTCAGCATTTACCCTGTCAACAATGCGTCCGTTTGCATTGTGGTCTTCAGGTGTTTTAGCCAAATAAATTTTACCCTTATTATCGTGTCTGAAGAAATAATACTGTGTATCTGCAGGATTAAGAGCTGCATCAATAGCTTCAGCACCTGGGTTACTGATAGCACTTGGAGGTAATCCGGCTGAGTCGTAAGTGCTGTAAGAAACGATGAATTTCTTAAGTGCAGGTGAAGATGCACGTTTTGCTATAGTATTTTTAACGTAGTCCTTTGTAGAGTCACATTCAAGGGTAGGGTAAACACCTGAGTTATCAAGACGATTATGAAGAACTGAAGAAATTTGCAAGAACTGCTGCTTGTCCGTACCTTCTTTTTCGATAATGGAAGCAAGAGTTATTACCTCGTCCACAGTCATACCAAGCTCAGTTGCTCTTGCTGCATGCTCTTCATCCCAAACACTCTTGAATTTATCAAGGAATTTACGGATAACCGCTGCAGGCTCTGAACCCTGTTCAAATTCATAAGTAGCAGGGAACATATAACCCTCAAGTACACTATAACGCTCATCTGCATCCTCAAGTTGAGCAATGAATTCGTATTCATTACCAAAATCAACGGTTTCCATAACTCTGTAAAGTGAGTCGGCAGAGCAGACCTTGTTTTTATCAAGTCTCTGGAATATCTGGTCAACTGTATATCCTTCAGGTATTGTTATGCTTATGAGATTGCCTCTTGTACCACTTGTCTTAAAACGGGTCAGCATTTTTTCAACACCCATATCATCTGTGAAATAATAAATTCCCGGAAGATAGTTGTCGTCTGTAAAGCCCATAAGCTTTGCGAAAACATTACAGAAGAGAGAGTTTTTAATAAGCCCTGCTTCGTCAAGGATGCGAATAGCTTCGTATGTATCAGCATTTTCAGGTAAAGTGACTTCAATTGTAGCTTCACCCTTACGATTGATTGCAAGAACATCGTTTACGCAACTGAGTATACAAGATGAAATAATTATTGAGATAAGAAGGCAACAAGTGATGGCAATGAAACGCTCTTTGTGTGTTGTAACAGTTCTTACAGCAAATCCGGTTGCGTTTTTTGCTGCGTTACCAACATCTGAGAGAATCTTATTTGCTTTTTTACCGGTAGCATCTGATTGTTTATTTGACGCGGAAGGCTTCACTTTGTTTGTAATACCGGATGCGAAACTTTTAGCCTGGTCAAAATTAACTACAAACTTTCCTTTTTTCTGTGGTACAGGGTCCTTGCTTGCAGTTCTTGTTGTGCGCTGAACAGGTTCTTCGAACTTTTTCAAAGAATCAAGGCTGAATGACCTAGTATGACCAATGTTCTGTTCTTTGCTTGTTGAAGTACTATTTGTTCTTTGTGTAACAGGTCTTTGAGTATTAGTTGCACCTGTAGGTCTTGTGTTTGTTTGTGGTGTTGCAGGTCGCTGAGTATTAGTTGTACCAACCGGTCTGTTGCTTGGCTGTGCAGTCTGTCTTTGTACCGGACCACTTGTGCTTCTGCTATTAGTGCTTTCACCACCATATTTTTTCAAGAGTTCTTCGTAAGAACTGCTGGAAAATTCATCCTGATATTTTTTCATAGGATTACCTCCTCTAATAATTGCTGTGTTACCAAAATATTTATTTTAATATCATATTTATCGGTGGGTAGTTTGTCGGTTAACATTTCTTCGTAACAAGGACAAATACTGATACCGTTAAAATTCTTAAGAAATTTGTCATAATAACCTTTGCCGTATCCTATTCT
Organism: Candidatus Fimenecus sp.; assembly: GCA_045591625.1. GTDB lineage: Bacteria > Bacillota > Clostridia > Oscillospirales > Acutalibacteraceae > Fimenecus. The sequence goes on along the minus strand of JAZNTF010000027.1, from coordinate 5,711 downwards.
GTAGTTTTCTTTATCAACGGAAAGACAGGGAACAATGACAATATCATTTTCCTTCGGTTTATATTCTTCACAATAAGGCTTTGGCTCTGAAATTCCATACATTCCCGTTACCAAATCCTCCGAAGAATTTATCCGATAAAATTTCATATTACCATTTTTATCTAAACATAAAGGATAGAAAACGCTTTTGTTTTCCACTCTGCAGTGTTTGACAATCAAACTTGTATCAAATTCTTCCTCTGTCGAGGCAAAAACAAGAACCTGAGTGGCATTTTTGAAATAATCACTCTTGATGATTTTTATGCCGATTTCTTTGTCATATATAGTTTTTTTATCTTTTGAAATATCTTTTCTTTTTTTTATCAGTTGTTTTCGTAATTGCTTTTTATCCATTGTAAATTTGTAATGATGCTCGAATCTTCTTAACTTCAAGTGGGTTTGTGAGAACTTCGGCAATCTGTAAACCGAATTCAATAGCACTGCCCATACCTTTTGCTGTAATGAAGTTTCCGTCTTTTACAACAAAATCTTTTGAAACCTCGGCACCAAAAAGTTCTTCTTCAAAACCGGGGAAGCAAGTTGCTTTCTTGCCGTTCAAAAGGTCTTTGTGGCCTAAAATTGACGGAGCAGCACAAATAGCACAGATTAGCTTGTCGTTTTCAACTGCCCAATCAACGGCTTTCTGAACAACTGGGCTTTTTTCAAGATTTAATGTGCCCGGCATACCACCCGGAAGCACGATTGACTCAACGGTATTATCAAGGATTAGAGCCTTTTCACTTATATCAGCAGCAACAGGAATCTGATGTGAACCGATTATAAAATCTTCACCAACACCAACGGTCAAAACATCAAGTTCTGCTCGTCTTAACACATCAACAACTGCCAATGCTTCTATTTCTTCAAATCCAGGTGCTAAAAAAACGTAAATCATATTGTTCACTCCAATGTAATTCCTATATAACAACTTGTATTGCTTAATATTTTATTCTCAGTTTTTATCATAGCTGGTGTGTAGCTTTCACCAAAGGTTGTGTTGCCTATAACCTTAATACCCTTTTTCCTGTATTCTAAAGGAATATCACAGTAATTTCCCCGGGAATTTCGTATAACTGTTTCTTCGTCATCGAAAACAAGACCGAAATCCGTCGCTTTACCACCATATACAACACAGGTATTTTCCCAATACTTCAAAACGGAATCTGAAAATTCAATTTCCCATTTATATTTCAATTTGTCTTTTTCGATAGGTGGTTCATTCGTTAATATATAACATCTGCTGATGCCAAATTTTTGGAATCCGCATTTTGCATAATAATCAAAAAGAGAACTTTCGGCAGGTACAAGAAAGAGGAAATCAAGATTATTATCTTTGCAATAATCATAAGAAAAATCAAGCAACTGTTTCATATACCCTTTGCCACGATGAGCATATTTTGTCATAGCACAGTAAACACATTTACCTTTATAATCACCGATTTTACAGGGCAAGAGAAAAAGTGCGGATGCTATTTCATCACCAATCTTTATAATCGGAGTTGCTGTTGTCGGAAAAACATTCTGAAAAAAATCTTCAATAACCTGCGTATCCTCTAAAAAAGTCATTTGCCAAAGGCTCGAAAGTTCTTTTTTATCCTGAGTTGTTGCAATTTCAATCATAATTTATTCCTTGTAAACTGCTGAGTATTTAATAACTAATTTATGTGGTTGATAGGAAAGCTTTGCTCGGCGAAGACCTTCACTACCGGTATCCTCTTCACGATTTATAAACTCGTATCTGTCTTTAAGTTGTCGTGCAAATTCACGATTTATCATCTGATAAGCACCGCGGACATTTCCGTATGCTTTTTCAACATGGGTACAGAAGGTGTTGTCGTTAAGCTTTTCACCAAATGTGAACGCTACAATTTCACCTTGAATTGTGAGCACTCCACCTTCAAAACCGATTTTGAAATAATCTTTTAAAGCTTTTTTGATAGCAAGACTTTCTTCACTGATTTCTTCAGGATTTTTCTGAAGATTAAGACCTTCCCAATGTTCGTTGAGAAGTAAACAATGATGAATATTTTCCTGATTTATAGGTTCATATTTCCAATCAAAAGTTTTCTCGAAATAGGAAATATGGTTTTTTTTGCTGTGATATTTTCTTCCCACAAGATTAGCCAAATCATCTGATTTGTATACATAGTCAAAGAAATCTCTTGTCTCGCAAATTTCAAATCGATTAGGAAAAAGAGCGTTAAGCTCATCCTTGTCTTTTTCTGTCATACCGAAAAATTCAAGTTCGATATTATTTGATTTTGTATATTCAATAAGTTTTTGTATGGTTGACTTTTTATCACCATTACCGATAGGGTAACAGAATACAGGTTTGTCCGTAAAGTCTGCCGAAACAAAAATCCCATTATCGTCAAGAATTTTGTTATCGTAAATATCGGACCACATAAAAATATTGCCGAAACAGTATTCGCAACAATCTGTCTGTCCGTATTGAAAGGCTTTTTCAACCCATCCTTTATCAGAAAGTGTAGGGGAGTGGAAATTCATCAAATAATCTCCTTAACAATATTATAAATAGTGTTTCCGATTTCTTCAATTGATAACGGCTCGTCACCCTGGAAACATTTAACAACATTCCAACCGAATTTTTCTGCAGTATAAAGAGCTGCCTCTCGACAAGATTTAAGGTAATCTACATTAGCTTCGTGAACATCTTTTTTTGTTTCCTCACCATTATATCTCTTAGACATAAGGCGTTGAGATATATCAACATCCATATCAAGATAAATAACTGCGTCAGGCTTTGGGATTTCCATCATTTCATATTCTGTGTAAAAGAGCCACTCCAGATATTTGTCCCAGTCTTCACGAGGGAGTTTTACTGTCTGGTGCACAGCGTTTGATGTGGTGTAACGGTCTGCAAGAATAAGTGTACCGTTGTTATAGTCATTTCCCCAGATATTTTTGTAACTTGCATATCTGTCAACCGCATAAAAAAGTGAAGCAGAATAAATATTTACATCAGCGGGATTACTACCGAATTCACCGTTAAGATACATCTTTACAAGTGTGCTTGATTTATTGTCGTAATCAGGAAGCTTAATCTGACGAAGCTGGATATTATTGTCTGTTAATTTTTGTTTTAAAAGCTCAACCTGTGTTGATTTTCCGCTTCCATCAAGCCCTTCAATTACAATCATCTTCTTTTTCATGCATAAAACTCCAATATTAACCTAATTATACATAAAACATTATAACAAAGAATTAATAAGAATACAATATATAATAATGTTAAAATTTAAAAAACTTTGGTTGCAGAGTTTGTGGATTTATGGTACAATACATAAAATCAGAGTATTTCGTGATAAAGAGGGATTTTTATGGCATACGATTACAATAAAAGCACAGCGTTAATCATTGGTATGACTGATACCGATGAAAAAGTTACAGCAGCAAGCGGCAGAATTTCCACACAGGAGGGTACTGCATTATCAATATGGGATAAATCTCAGGACAGAGAGAAAAATGCTAACCTTATCGGAAAGGTTACTGCCTCCGGTCATACCAGCACAGTTGAACATACATATTTCCAGATAGCATTCCAGAATGTTACTGCGGTTGTTGAACAGTTTATTATCGAATTCAGACTTGCTTCATATACAGTTAAGTCAAGACGATATGTAAATTTCAGTGATGCAGGTTTCTATGTGCCTGAATTTAATGATGCAGAAATCGAAAAGTCATACAAAGAGCATATGAGTAAAATGTTTGCCCTTTATGACGAACTTTGTGAGAATGGAGTTCTTCGTGAGGATGCGCGTTTTGTATTGCCATATTGTCTTTACAGTAATTTCTTCTGTTCAGTAAATGGACGTGAATTTTTAAATATGCTTTCTGCTATGATTTGTGGCAGAGGTGCAAAATATCCTGAAATCAAGAAATTAGGTCTTGAGCTTTATGAACAGGCAAAGGAAAAGGCACCGGGAATTATGGCAAGCTTTAATCCTGAAAAGAAATTTGTTGATTTGCCTGACCTTTCATTTATTGATGTTAAGCCTGAACACACAAAGACTCCTGTTGAGCTTTTAAGTGTTACTCCTGATGCTGCAAAATGTGTTGCAAGAAATGCACTTATTGCCGATAATAATTACAGCACAGAACAGATTGAAAAAATCATTGCTGACGATGAAACAACAAAGAAAATCGTGGAAGCAGTTGTTAAATGTAAGCGTTCAAGAGCATTGGAATGTGCAAATTACACATTGAGATTTAATAATGTTTCACTTTCATGTATCACTCATTTTGCTCGTCACAGAATTCAGTCAATTCAGATTCCTGAGCTTATCAAAACAGACAGAATGAGCTTTATTATTCCACCTGTTTTAAAGGATAAGCCTGAGCTTCTTGAAAAATATAAAAATGCATTCAAGGAAACGGCAGAAGAGTATGAAAGACTCAAAAATCTTGGTGTAAAAGAAGAACTTTTGGTATATTATCAGCTCAGCGGTAATACACTTGATATTGTAACAACAATGAATGCAAGACAACTTCTTCTCTTTATGCGACTTCGTTCTTGTACAAGAGCACAGTGGGAAATTCAGGAATATGCAGTTGATGCACTTTGTCAACTTCGTAAGGTTGAACCTGCAATTTTCAATTTCTATGGACCAAGCTGCTTTGTAGGCGCTTGTCCTGAGGGAAGAATGACTTGTGGCAGAGCAGCTGAAATCAAGGAGAAATTTTCAACCCTTAAATAGAAAAATATGAATCAAGTACGAGTAAGAAGAAATAACAGAAAATCTTTTTTGTTTCCCATAATAGCACTTTTCTCTCTTTCCATAAGTATAGTTTTGGCTCTTGTGGTTGTGGGAGGAAAGGAAACGGTCTATTATCTGGTTCAGAAAAACTTTGTCCCTGACCAAAGAACGGTCTGTATTGACCCGGGTCACGGTGGAAAAAGTTCGGGTGCATGTCTTGGGAGCAGATACGAAAAAGATGATACCCTGAGGTTGTCACTTCATGTAAGAGATGTTTTAGAGAGTAGAGGGTATACAGTTGTTATGACTCGCGATGATGACAGCGACGTGTCCCTTAATGAACGATGTAAAATTGCGAATAAGGCGAGAGCGTCGCTTTTTATTTCAATACACAGAAATTCAAGTAGTTCAAAAGATGCAACGGGTGTTGAAATGTGGGTGCATTCGCTGAATCCTACTGATGATACGCTTTTAGCACAGAATATTCTCGATTGTTTTGATACACTTGATGTTATGAAAAACAGAGGAATTTATTCGGGTTATCGTGACGGTGAAGATTTGAATTACTATATAAACCGATATACAAAAATGCCGTCTGTACTTGCTGAAATCGGATTTATTTCGAGCAAAGAAGATAATAAAAAATATGATGAAAATATAGAGAATTATGCAAAAGCAATAGCAGATGGAATTGAAATGACTCTTAAAGAGATGAATGGTGAATAATTGCGGGATTCTCATAATCATAAAAAATATTTAAATTTCTTCAAAAAAACACTTGACAATCAGAAGATATTGATATATAATCACTTTTGCTCGTTGGGGAATAGTGTAACGGTAGCACGACAGACTCTGACTCTGTTTGTTGGGGTTCCAATCCCTATTCCCCAGCCAAAAAAATAAAGACAAGTCATTTGCCTTGTCTTTTATTTTTGTCTAAAAGGTGGTTTTGTG
>JAZNTF010000026.1:0-5991 GCA_045591625.1 Candidatus Fimenecus sp. | reverse complement strand
TACTGTTGACGGTTGCGGATTATATCTGAATCAGGTATATTACGATGTAAATATATAATGTGTGGTGATATTAATGGAAGACAAGAAGAAACGACTTGTTAAAAAGCCAAATACACGAAAAAAGAAAAAAGTAAGTATTAATAAAAAGGCACTTAAAGAAGTAACAGTAAGTAAAAAGAATGCGAAAGTAATGAAGCTTTTAGCTGTAATATTTATTATACTTTTGCTCATTATTCTTGCTGCGGCACAATTTGGCGGAGTGACTTTTTCAACAATAAGTGACAGCGTTCGTACTGCAATAGCAGGTATTGGTACAGGTGAGGGATATCCGTACAGAATGAATGGTGTTGAAATATGGGATGCAGATGTTACAAGCTCTGACCTAGTTTTGGTTTACGATGATACGGTGAAGGTGCTTGATTCTACTGCAAAAGAATTATCGAATTCACCACATACTTATGACCATCCCGTGTTAAGCAGTAATAGTGGCAGAGCACTTATCTATGACGTAGGTGCAAAAACATTCAGAGTTCAGGCAAAAACAAGAGTTCTTTATGAAAAAGAAATTCCATATATGATTCTCACAGGTGCTATGGGCAAAGATGGTACTGTTGCAATCGGCTCAAGGGCAAAGGACGCACAGAGTATGTTGACCATATACAATGGCAAGGCAGAAGAATTATTTGTTTGGAAGTGCGCAAAGGAAAATATTATTTCCTGCGATGTCTCTGATAATGGAAAGCAGTTTGCCGCAACTGTGCTTGGTGTGAATAATGGTTCTGTTTATTCAAAGGTGTATATTTTTAATAAACAGAGTGCTGAGCCTATTGCAACCTTTGAATATCCTGACAGCGCTGTGTCATCTGTTCAGTTCTTATCAAACGAAACTCTTTTTGTGTTCGGCAACAATGTTTGTGAGGTTGTAAAAGGAACGGAAGTTATGGAGAAAATAGATGTTTCCGTCAATACTCCATACAAGCTATATATTTCAGACAATAACACAGCAGTTCTTGTTCTTTCAAAGTATTCAAGTACAACCCAGAAAATAATCAAGGTTTACGATAAATCCGGTTCAGAGCTTTTCACTCAGGAAATCAATGGTATGGTCAAATCTGTGTCAACAGACGGAAAGTACATTGGTGTTCTGACTGATGAGAAGGTGTGGATGTATAACAGAAAAGGCAAACAATGCGGTATGGCAAATGTAAATACTGATGCTGAAAAGGTTATGGTGTCAGGAAGAAATACATATGTATATTCCGTGGATAAGATTGAAAAATTCTCATCTGTAACTGATAATGAGGATAAATAAGAGGTGAGTAAATGAGCATTATTTTAGATGTGATTTTATTGGCAGTTCTTGCCGCGTTTATATTTACAGCTGCAAAAAAAGGCTTTATGTCCACCTTGCTTGAGCTTCTTGCCGTTATTGTTGCATTGGTGTTGGCATATCAGCTCAGCCCCGTTGTGGCTCAAGCAACATACGACGGAATTGTTGAAAAGAAAATAATTGAAGAGGTTGAAACAAGGATTGACGAAACTGTTGATATATCAGCAACGGCCCAGCAAACGAAGGTGATTGTTGAAGCAATTCCGGAGTTTATGGTAAAATATGCAGCGTCAGTCGGTGTTGATACAGATGAAATAAAGTCAAAAATTTCAGAAGAAAAGATTACTTCGGAAAATCTTGCAACGGATTTGACCAGAAGAATTGCACAACCGATTGTTGTCGGCGCTTTATCGATTGTATTCTTTTTCATACTATCAACGGCGTTGCTCTTTGCATTGAGATGGTTGGCGCAATTACTTACAAAGCTGTTTAAAATTCCCCTTGTGAAAAATGCAAATCAGATTTTAGGCGGAGTGTTAGGTGCTTGTAAAGGAATAATGGTAATCATTTTTATCAGCACCATGCTTGAATTGATATTTTCAGGTGCTGACGGTGTTGTTGCGAAAGCGGTTGACGATTCTTTTGTTGTAGGATTATTGGATAATATAAATCCGTTTGTAAAATCATTAAAGGAAATCTTTTAAAGGAGTAAATTATTATGAGTGAAGAAAAGAAAACACTGAAAGAAAATTTGGGAGAAATATTCAAGGGCTCATTGACAATACCAAATCTTATTTCTGTAATCAGAATTATGTTGATTCCTGTTATTGCAGTACTTTATTACAATGGCGAAATCTGGTGGACAGTATTTGTAATCTTTATTTCAGGCTTATCCGATGCGGTTGACGGAAAGATAGCACGTAAATTCAATCAGGTTTCAAATCTTGGAAAGCTTCTTGACCCTGTTGCTGACAAACTTACAATTTTTGCTCTTGCAATCGTGTTATTCCTTAAATTCAAGGAATCAGATAGTGAATCAATGCAGGCATTTGCCTGGGTATTTTTACTCTTCATTGTAAAAGATGTTATAATGATTTTGGGTGCCGGTATTCTGATTGCACTTGGTACTCGTCCTGTTGCAGCAGAAATCTGGGGTAAGCTTGCAACTTTTGTGTTCTATGCAGTTATGGTTGTAATTATCGGCTTCGGTCCTGAAATCGGCGCAGTCAGTATGTATTATCCACAGTACACAATACCTGAAACACTGATGTTTGTGCTTGTTGTAATAGCAGTTATATTGACATTTATAGCATTTTTCAGCTATTTGCCAAATGCAATTAAACAAATTATTGAGAATTCAAAGAAAAAGAAATAAAGTAGAGGATACACAATGAATAAAAATATGCTTTGCAGTAAATGCAAACAAAGACCTGCCGTCATTTTTATTACAAAGATGGAAGGCGACAAAACAACTAATGAGGGCTTGTGCATCAAATGTGCTATGGAAATGAATATCGGTCCTATCAAGCAGATGATGGATAATATGGGTATAACAGAAGACCAGCTTGACGATATGACTGAGCAGATGGAACAGATGATGGAGAGCATGGGTGACGATTTTGAGCTAGGTGGTGCATCTACATTTCCGTTTATGCAGAATATGGGAATGGTGCCTATGGCTTCAGACGAAGAAACTCAGAAAGACAGTAATACCGACAAGAAAACTGACAAGAGAAATAAGAAAAAGCAAGGTACAAAAAATGATAAGAGAAAAATGCTTTCTCTTTATTGTACAGACCTTACTGCCCGTGCAAGAGAGGGCAAGCTCGACCGAATTATCGGCAGAGATACTGAAATAGCCCGTACAATTCAGATTTTGTGCAGAAGAACAAAGAATAATCCTTGCCTTATCGGTGAGCCGGGCGTAGGTAAAACAGCTATTGCTGAAGGTCTTGCTCAGAGAATTGCTGAAGGTAATGTTCCTGCAAAGCTTGTTGATAAAGAAATTCACCTTCTTGACCTTACTGCACTTGTAGCAGGTACTCAATTCCGTGGACAGTTTGAAAGCAGAATCAAGGGACTTGTTGAAGAGGTGAAGAGTGAGGGCAATATCATTCTCTTTATTGACGAGGTGCATAATCTTGTTGGTACCGGTGATGCGGAAGGCTCAATGAATGCTGCGAATATTTTGAAACCTGCTCTTTCCCGTGGCGCAATTCAGGTGATTGGTGCAACAACATTCAATGAATATCGTAAGCATATCGAAAAGGATGCTGCTCTTGAGCGTCGTTTCCAGCCTGTAAAGGTTGAGGAACCATCTATTGAAGATACTTTCAAAATGCTTGTTGGCATTAAAGGTTATTATGAGCTTTTCCATCGTGTACAGATTAGTGACAATCTTGTTTATAAAGCAGTAACTCTTTCTGAAAGATATATTACTGACAGATTTTTACCTGATAAGGCTATTGACTTGCTTGATGAAGCTTGTACTTGTGCAAATCTTCGTAACAAGGCTATCAGTGAAAATGAGATTAACGAAAAGAAGATAGAAGCTCTCAAAAAAGAACTTGAAGAGCTTGAAGAAAAAATTGCAAATCCTGAAAAGGACGAAGACCTTAATCCTGTATATGAAGATTTGTACAGAACAAAGGGTGAACTTGCCGTTTGTGAAGGCAAAGCAGCAGAATTGAAAGAAAAAGCACTTGATAATAATGTTATTGAGGAAGACCTTGCCAAGGTGATTAATCTTTGGACAGGAATCCCTGCAACAAAGGTTGTTGAGGGCGATGTGAACAGACTCAAGGGTCTTGAAGACCGACTTATGGAAAAAGTAATCGGTCAGGATGAGGCTGTAAAGCTTGTTGCAAATGCAATTAAGCGTAGTCGTATTCATTTGACACTCCAGAAACGCCCGGCATCATTTATTTTCGTAGGACGAACAGGTGTTGGTAAAACTGAGCTTGTAAAACAACTTTCAATGGAGCTTTTCGATACTCCGGAAACACTTATCCGTCTTGATATGAGTGAATTTATGGAGAAGCATTCTGTTTCCCGTCTTATCGGTTCACCTCCGGGATATGTTGGTTATGATGAGGCGGGTCAGCTTACTGAAAAGGTTCGTAGAAAGCCATATTCAATCGTTCTTTTTGATGAAATTGAAAAAGCACATCCTGATGTTATGAATATTCTTCTTCAGATTCTTGACGAAGGCAAGACAAATGATGCTCACGGAAGAACAGTAAGCTTTGCAAATACTGTAATCATTATGACATCAAATGCAGGTAGTCAGAAGGCAGAAACATCATTGGGATTCGGTAAGAGCGCAAAGGATATTTCAAAAGAAAAGGTGTTAAAAGCACTTAACGAATTCTTAAGACCTGAATTTATCGGTCGAGTTGATGAAATCGTTGTGTTTGACCCACTCGGAGAAGAAGATTATAAGAAGATTGCAATTCTTATGATGGACGAAATGAAAACAGTTCTTAAAGATAAGGGAATTGAATTCATTTATGATGAAAATACACCATCTGCAATTGTTTCAAAAATGGATGGTAATGTTCGAGGCGCTCGTGACCTTCGTAATGTTATTCGAAGAAATATCGAAGACAAGGTTTCAACCCTTATGATTGATAATTTGGGAACAGTTATGAGCAAAATTCTCGTAACTTCAACCGATAACAATATCGAAGTAACATTTGAATAACAAATAGTAAAATCAAAATCCGTACAAAAATGGAGTGCTCCAAATTGTACGGATTTTATGTTTTTTTAAAAATATTTTATTAATATATGAGTTTAGATTTAAACTATTCTATAATGTAATACCAGATTCCGGTGTTTTTCATATTGTCAGAAATTTCACCTAATACAGAATTATGAAATTTTGGCAGAAGAAATTCGTTTTCTAAATAGTTTTCTAAATCGGAACCGTAAAAAATAGTATCAACTGCTTGCCAAAAGGATATAATCGGCATATTGTCTAAACCGTCGAAAAAACAACGATGTTCATAAAAAGGAATTAATCGTGGACTTTGTTGTAGGGCATTCATAACTGCGTTTTCAAAATTGTCACCTTCGCTATGGCATCCGATAAGGTCCTTAAGCATAATTTGCAGAGTTTCAGTGTTATTCTCAATATCAAATAAGAACGAGTCTTTGATATTTTGTTGAAATTCATTAAAGAATTGAATGTTAACCGGTGACATATCTCTATAATTAAAGAAGTTTCCATTTGCCGGATATGCATAAGATAGAAATGAAGCAATTTCTTTAGGGAACTTAAATCGGAAAGTGCTTTCGATTTTCTTAATTTCTTCGTTAGAAAGCCCATCAGTAAAATGAATACCAACATTATTCAATTTATTAATCATAGAAGCGTAATCCATATTTTCATCACCTTTGGTAACTGTATTATAATTTAGTAAACATTCTAATCTTTATTAAAGAATAGCATAGTTTAATTTTGAAATCAATTATTCATTTTCGTTCCGCCCCCAACAAATCGGAGTTTGTCGGGATGTTTGATATGTTCCAGAAACCTTGTAGGGTCGGGTCTCTGTGCCCGACCGCAAATAACATATAAACTATCGGGCAGGCACGGGTGCGGGTGTCCTGTGGACACCTCTGCGAAGCAGAAGCACCGACCGAACCGGTAGGTGAGA
>JAZNTF010000025.1:0-11131 GCA_045591625.1 Candidatus Fimenecus sp. | reverse complement strand
GACGGTGAATTGAGAAAATGTATATTGGTGGACGGAACATTAGCCTTTGATAAAGTAATAGAGCTTCCGGAAGATGATTATGAAAGTGTTGATGCAACAAGCGATGGTACACTCTGGCTCAGCGGTTCAATGAATGACATTATCTGCATTAAAAATGACAAAATTGCCACAACTTATGAAGATATTGACAATCTTGCAATGCATCCGTCAGGAACTTGGGGTATTAACTACTTTACATCAAGTGAATGTAGCAAAGTAACATTCAATGGTGATTCATACACTTCTGTTCCAATGAATTTTAAAGAAGTTGAAACAATTATGCATCTCAATGTTGACGAAAAAAACATTTATGTATGTGGTAGTGCAGCAGATGACAGCGGACATAAGGTTTTTGTCTATAGTGCGGACGGCAAATTACAGAAAACATTGTGTGACGCTGAAGGCGAAGGTCTTGGCAGTATCACATTTATGGCAAAGAGTGCAAACGGATATATCGGATTTGACGGCAATATGAGAGATGTTCTTCTTTGGGACAACGATGGTAAGTTTGTTGCTGAAATTTCTGACGGAGATTTGTTCAGCACAAATTATCCATGGTTCTGCAATTCAGCATTACTTTCTGATGGTAGCATCATTACAATTATGACTGAAGAACGTGAAGACAAATCAGCAACAGAACTTGTTGTGTTCACAGTTAAAGGATTTTAATGAATATGGATAAGTTAAAAAGAATCCTTTGTGTTCTACTTTCATTATGTATCATAATCGGCTTTTACCTCTTGTAAAAAAGACAATCCCAATGAAAATGTAACGGACAATCCTTCAACAACGCAGACTTCCAATGAAAACACAAAGGATGAAATAAAAGTTCTTTCTCTTAATAAGGAATACATTTCTCATTACGAGTGGTATGAAGATACTTCTACAAAGCTCGTAAGAAGTGAGTATTCGGATGTTATCCTTGATAAATCTATGGAGAAACAATATCCGCTTCTTGCATAAACTCTTTCGGAAACCTCTGCTATGAGAAAACGAGCAATGGAAGACGAGAAGGATAATTACATCTCTTTTGCTACGGAAGAATTTAAAAAGGATAGTGAGAACTTCTCGACCTATGTTTCAACTCTTGATGTTCAGGTAAGACGTGCTGACAGTATTGCAGTAAGTATCCTTGAAGATTATTACGCAGATGGGTGCAGAGATTTCAACGGAGTCAATTACGATACCAAAAGTGGAAAAGAGCTTGGTCTTGCAGAAGTTTTCACAGATGTTTCTAAAATTTCTGTAACAGTTGAAAAGGAGATTATGAGCCGTATAGGTGAAGATGAGCTAACCGGTGATACTGCTGTTGTTGAATATTTTAAAAATACTCCTGAGGACAGCATCACATGGACTCTTGATTACAACGGCATAACCTTCTATTTTAATGCAGGAGATATTGCACCAACCAATTTCAGCGTTCAGGTTGTAACTGTAACCTTTGCAGAATATCCCGATTTGTTCAATAAAAAATATACCATCGCGCCCGACGAGTATATTGTAAGTCTGCCTGTATCAGCACCGTTTTACACCGATATTACAGGTGATAAAAAAGCTGAAGAACTTATCGTTTCAGGTGATTATGATAACGACACTAAGTTTTACCATACCATCAGTATAAATGCTGAAACCTCAGAGTATGAAACAGCATGGTTTTCATATATTGAACCGTATTATGTCAAAACAGCAGACGGAAAAAGCTATATTTGTGTTTTCAGCGTAAATAATGAAGAAGATGGAAAGGACTTTACACTTAGTGTTTATGAATTCGTAAACGGTAAAGCTAAACTCCTCAGCACTTCAAAGACTGGTTTGGATTGCAAAGGAGAAAATATCTTTGCTTTGCCTACTAACCCGGCAGAGCTTGTATCCGTCGGATGATGAAAACTAATTATTTACTCGATAGGTAAAAATGGTTTGCCACAGATTATGGAGTAATTAAACACATCTTTATGTTATGTGAATTAACTGAATAATCCTAAAAGCGTTGCAAGAGGGAGTGTGGATTTCCCAAATGCAACGCTTAATTCTTTTAAATGGCTTAAATGCTATATAAAACAACGATACCACTATTGACATTAATTGTATCAATAGTGGTATCTGATTTGGGATTGACTACGTTATTTGATACAATTCGTTATTTTTCAAACGGCATTGCGTCTGACTATAATGTGAGATTAATAATGAGCTTCTCCACACTCACAGTATTGGTTTGTCTTGAAAAGTTTGTTGAAGAAGAGTGCAATTTTCCAGAAGAATCCACGAATTCCGCTCTTATGACATGCATGGTCACACTGTTCAATAGTTTCATCATTACATTCGTCACAAATGCCATCTCCGTCTTCGTCATAGTGGGACATAAGCTCTTTTTCTTCGTGACCACTTACATATTCGTCGCAGTCAGGACGGTAAAGTCCCGCGGTGTAACCGTGCTCAGTACAAGTTGAATATGTTTCTTCTACATATTCAAAGTTGTGCTCTGTGCCATCTTCGGCAGTGTGAATCACAGGGTTTTCCCGTTCACATTCTTCATAATATCCAAAATACAGTTTAAAGGTCCAACAACTAATATTAAGGATTTTATAAAGGTCACCCTCTTTAACTTTTTCAGTTTCATTTGTCAAAAAAGGGTTATTGAGCATTTTCTTCTCCTTTCTCGGCATAGAAAACTGCAATATTGTTTCAATGACAACAGTATAGAAGAGTAGACTGGAAAATTTTACTACCTAAAAAGAACTTTGATGGTCATATTTTTTAATATTTACATATCCTTTTTAAAATGTTCAGATATGAAGAACTAACATAAAAACTTGAACTTTATAAGAAAGTTCTTGAAAAATAGCTTAAAAAGATATATAATAAATATCGTTATAACGAACGATATAAACAACGGTATGGCGAATAATAACTATAAGGAATAAGAAAAAATGGATTATTTAAAGATTGAAGAAGTTGCAAAAAACTGGGACTTATCTACGCGTAGAGTACAATCTCTGTGTTCTCAGGGCAAAATAGAAGGAGCTGTTCGTTTCGGCAGAGATTGGATGATACCTAAAAACGCCAAACGACCAATCGACGGAAGAACAAAAGCAGGACGAAAAGATGATGTTAACCTGTTGGAAATAAATATGCCACTTCCAAGACAAACACCATTTCTTTATATGAGTGACCTTTATAGTATTCCGGGAAGTGCAGAAGAGAGTATAGAGCGTCTTTCTGATAATCACGAGGCAAAGGTTCTATTTGCTGCTGAAATTGCTTATTCTAAAGGTGAAATTGATAAGGTTTATGAGAGTGCAAAGTATTTGTTGAATAAGCATTCAGGTTTTTATGCTGTACTTTCTGCAGGTATGCTTTTAGCACTTTGTGCTATCTGGCACGGTGACTTGAATATGTGGCGAAAAGCAAAAATGCATATTGCAGAGGCACCTGCAAAAACCGATAATGACCGTGATATTATGGCACTTTCCATTACAGCAGTAGATAGTATGTTATATGATATAGCAGCTTTTCCTGAATGGTTTAAAATAGGATGTTTTGAACCTTTGCATAAAGATGCTCTACCGGCTGTAATGGTTTACTATGCTAAATATCTTTATGCTGCAGGGTATGCTGTTGCTACAAATCAAATTGAAATACAAGGTGTTCAAGGACTTTCTTTGATGTCAATATTGCCAAATACCATTGAGCCTATGATTTCACAGGCTATGGCTGATAATTCTATTATCGCTGAAATGTATTTGCGTATGACCTGTGCTGCTATCTACCATAACATTTGTAACGACACACAGGCAATAAGACACATTGACCGTGCTATCTCATTGGCTCTTCCCGATAAACTATACGGACTACTTGCTGAATATTGTCGTGTGTTGGATTCTCTCTTAGAAATGCGATTGATACAGATTGACCAAAATGCTTGGAATGAAGTAAAAAAACTCTATAAGATATATAATGCAGGTTGGTCAAAACTTAGTGGTAGCGTTCGTGGTAAGACAATTATTACAACTCTTTCGAAAAGGGAAAGAGAGGTTGCTAAATTGGCTACTTTCGGTATGCAAAACAGTGAAATTGCCGAAAAACTTCATATGTCACTTTCGGGTGTTAAACAGGCAATTCGTATTGTATCTGAAAAAACAGGTGTAGGCCGAGATGAATTTGCCGCATTCCTGTAATTTCACATATCTCAATATACTGAAAAAGATGACTTGTTATAACAGCTAAATTCAGTAAAATAACGATTATCAGTAATTTAACGATAGATAAGATGGATTTTATATGTAATCAACTAAATAGGCAATATAAAAGCGTTGTAAAAGGGGAGTGACATTTCCAATTGCAACGCTTGTGCTTTTTAAATGGTTTAAATACTATATAAAACAACGATACCACTACTGGCACAAATTGGTGGGTAGTGGTATCTGATTTGGTATAAACTTATACTATTTGATATAATTCGTCGTTTTATTTGGCATGTAAATTAAAATATAAAACTCTATTTAAAAATGTTGCGGAAACAATCAAGAATGGAGTTGAATACTCTGCAAATCCAAATTGTTTTAGGTGCTTTTACGGTTTCAGTTGCACCACAATCAAAACAAGTTCTTGTTTTTGTACCGTTTTTAAAGAATGTTCCATCCTCATTATATACATATTCACCCCAGTTGTGGTCCTGAGTTTCTGTTGCATTACAATTTTCTCTGATGCACTCTCTTTCGTGACAACAACCATCATCACATTCTTCCCAAGCACCCCACTCATGACCAAGTGGCCCTGTATAGTCGTCAACATATGTGTGACTACACTCTGAACAAATAAACGTTGTATATCCACCTGTAGTACAATCAGAAGATGTTATATTAGCAACATAGTTGCAGTTTGCAGATTCAGTAAATCCACATTTATAACAATTTCTGGAATGAGTTCCGTCATTATTCTTTTTCCATGAAGAATATGTATGTTCATGAAGTTGGAATGATTTTGATTCAAGAGCAGCATTACAAATTGAACAGTATTTTGTCATCTGACCGTCGTGGTCTGCTGTTGCTTCAAAATCAACCTTCCATACACCGTCATCATGATCAGTTACCTCAATTGCTTCGCTATCAATAACTTCACCACAAGCATCACAGGAAAGAATCTTTTCGCCTTCCTGAATACAAGTTGGATAGCTTGATACTGTCCATACACCTTCAGTATGTCCATAAGCTTCAATTTCAGTTGTTTGGACTGCAACTCCACAGTCTGTGCAGTAATATATTGCCTCGCCTGACTGTGTACATGTTGGCTTGGTTGTTGTTACTTTAACAGTTTCTCCGTGACCATTCTTTTCAATCTGTTCTGTTGCATACATTGCATTACAAATTGAACAGAAAAGGCCTTTTTCACCATTTTCGGTGCAGGTTGGTTCTCTTGTGATGCTTTCATACCCAAATTCGTGAGTATGAAGCTGGAATTCTTCAGTTGAAATTATTGCGTTACAATCCTTGCAACGTTCTGATTTGATACCTGGATGGTCTGCAGTAGGTTCACTTTCAATCTTTGAATATGTTTCCCCATGACCGGTTGCAGGAATTTCATTTGTGCCTGTGAGCATTCCGCAATCGGTACAGTATAGCTTTTCTTCGCCTGCGGTTGTACATGTGGGTTGAACGGAAATAACGGCAGTTGTTGTGCCATGACCACTCTTTTCAATCTGTTCTGTTGAATACATTGCATTGCAAATTGAACAGAAAAGGCCTTTTTCACCATTTTCGGTGCAGGTTGGTTCTCTTGTAATGCTTTCATATCCGAACTGATGTGTGTGAAGAACAAATTCCTTTGTTTCAAGAATCTCATCGCATTTTGTGCAGTAACGACTCATTTGACCGTTATGGTCTGCGGTTGCTTCAAAATCTATTTTCCAAGAGCCTTCGTCATGGCCTGCTGCAGAGATTACAGAAGAAGTAATTTCTGCGTTGCAAATACCACAAAATTCTGTAACAGTGCCGTCCTCTGTACAAGTAGCAGGAGTTATAATCTTCACTGATGTATGTGGAAGTTTTTCAAGTGTTTGAACATTCATTTGAATACCACAAGTTTCACAGCACTGTACCTGTGTGCCTTCCATGAAACAAGTTGCCGGAATAGTTGTTTTCCAATCACCTGCAATACAGTTGTGATTTTCACCTGTCTGAGTAACACAGATTTTAATAATCGGAACGAAAGATAAATCAGCATTAGTAATATATTTTGATTTGTCATTTACATCCTTGTATGTGTCTTCTTTAATGTTGAATTTCAAGTAATAGTCGCCAATTTCATTTGCTGTGAGAATTTGACGATATGAAGCTGTTTCCAAAGATATTCCATTACTGGAGTTTACGTTGTTACCATTACCATCGCAAATTGTCCAATAACCTGCAAGTGGAAGATATCCGTAATATGGGACACTGTATGCATTGTAACCAGCTGTGACAACTGTTGTAAGGTCAAGAGAACCACCGATAGCAAGATTATAAGCACCTGATGATGTGTTTATAACTTTATCAAGATTATAGAGTGGTTCTATACCAGTCAAATCAGTACTCATCCCATTGCTGAGCATTGTGATTGTTGCACCTGCAGCTGAAAGTGGAACTGTCTTGTGTAACCATTCAATACATTCACGTAAGGTCTTATATCCACCATTCTGTTTAATGTCAATAATAGATTTCCAATCAATTGGCATTTTGTTTTTATCAGCTGAAAACTCGCTGTTATAAAGATATGTATTATGACTTTCTTCAATACTCGTCATATCAATATACTGAATTGCTCGTTTGTAAATGTTGTCACAAGCTGTTAAACCATTGATAGAGTCTGATGTACCAAAGTTAGCACACATACCACCCAAGTAAGCAATTGCAGAAGGTCCTCCATAACCGTTCATAGCAAACATTGCAACCTTATATGTAATATAAACAGGGCAATCATAATCAAGAACGGTTTCAATTTTACTGGACTTCTGGGTTATTCCTATTTTGGTGTGAGCAGGTAGAGTAACCTGTGCTGTTGCAGTATTTGAAGTTGATTGAGTTATTGTTTCTCCGTTTGAGTATGCAGTAGCGATAGTTTCTTGAGTTGTGAAACTCTGTGAAAATCCTGCACCTGCACTAACAAACAGTTTTGGAATAGAAAGTCCAAGCTTTGCTGAAACACCTGTCTGTGTGCCGAAGGTGTGTGATTCTGTGCTTTGCATTGAATTAGAAACTGAAACAGAGTTTGTTTCTGAAAAGCTTACGGAAACATTAGATGAACTTAAAGTTGGGTTAGTTGTATAACTCGTGAATAAAGAATCACCTGCTGCATCATTGTACTTAACACCTGGTGCATCATTTTTTTCTGCTTCTTCTAAGCTGTCATATCCTTCTGCAGCAGTTTTAAATTCCACACCTTCCGGTGAGAAAGGTACTAATTCAAAATCATAAAAGGCTATACCAAATGATGAATAAGAAAACAATCCTAAGGTATCAGATGGGTCTTTTGCTCGGGTTGTGGCAACAGCGGCAATAACCGGTTTATCGGTTGTGTCTCTAAGGAGTTCAAAACCATCTTCACTGCCTGTGGTACCCTTCAAAATAGAATTTTTTGTTTGTGTTGAATTATTGTTTGTTGCATTTAAAAGTTCGTTTACCATATGCTCTTGAACAGCGTTAAGACTGGAATAATAAGCCAATCCATTTGAATGAGCATACTCCTTGTTTGCAATCTGATTATTCCCTGTAGTGAATTCTGAGGTCGAAGCTAAAATCTCGGAAAGATTAAAGTCACCATTGGATGTTGTACTGTTTTGAGTAAAAAGTGTATCGAAATGTGCTCCATTAGATGATACCGAACCCTCATTGAATCCGAAAAAGGGACCTGCTTCTTCAAAAACCTGGCTTGCAACATTTGCCCAAATCTGTGCAGTTGAATAGCCACCCAGCTCCGCAGTAAGTGCCTTTATATAAAATTCCGGCACAGAATTTACAGAATCCACAAGCATTCCACCATCGGCGATATCATAGTAGACCTTTCCATCTTCGGTTGTTATACTTTTGATGCCGGTTCTGTTACCATTTGCATCGGTATAATAATCAGCCGTTGTTGCAGCTGAAACGATGTTGAAACCTAACAGGGTTGACGTGCTGATAGCGATGCAGAGAACAAAGGAGAGAATAATTTTTAATTTTTGTTTCATAATGTGACCTCCTGATATATTTTTATGGTTCGACTATATTAAAATCGACATTTGCCGAAATATTAAACTGATTGAGATTATCAACAATAAGTTCAAGCTTTGATACATCACCATCAAGCTTCATAACTGCCCTGATTTTTCCCATATCTTTTTGAAGAATAAGTGCAAGTGCATTTTTCGGACAAGTTATCGTCAGGTCGGCAGAATCTGATGATGTATTGTAATACTGAAGTAGTGCACCGTTGTTGAAACGGAGCATTATTTTTTCGTTAGTATCAGTAAGATTTACATTGATAGTAAAATCTTCTTTCGCAATTGCCTCTTTATCAAGAATAATGCCGATATAATCCAATATCATTTCAGCAGTCATATTTTTAAGAATACTTCCATCTGACTTTGCGTTTGCCCCTTTTTTTGCAGCATTTCCGTTGCGAAGTTCAAGTGCTGCAGAGAGATAAGCATTTCGCCATGTTCCCGATTCTGCCTGATATCCGAGCTGTTCAAGTGCATCGGCACATAAAAGTCTTGCTGCTGTATTTTCAGGGTCTGCGTAAACCAGAACATTGGTTACTTCTGCAACCCATTGATATTCTCCCTTATCAAAATCTTCTTTTGCCTTTTTTAGAACTTCATCGGTATCACCAAGATATTCAACCCATTTCTTTGCACTTTCGGTAGGTTCAAGAGGATTGAGATTTACAGGATTAGCGTCATACCAACCCATATATTTCTGATAAACAGCCTTTGAATTATGAGCAACTGTACCGTAATACTGACGTGTGTACCAATTTTTCGCAAGTTCATCAGGAAGCTTAATCATATTGGAAATTTCATCCGATGTGTATCCTTGATTTATATAAGTAAGGGTTTGGTCATTTATAAACTTATATACAGCTGCTGTATCAGCAAGATAATCACTTATAAATTCGTTACCCCAATGTGGCCAGTTATGAGATTGGAATGTAACCTGAGCCTCATCACCATAAAGAGTAATTGCTTCAGTTATGTATTTAGCCCACGCATTACCATCACGAATCTGTGCACCTCTTAATGTGTATAGATTGTGAAGGGTAGCGGTACAGTTTTCTGCAACCCAAAGGGCTTTCATCTGAGGGAACCAGATATTCATTTCTGCAGGAGCTTCTGTACCGGGTGTCAACTGGAATTCCAACTCAACACCGTCGATAATATAAGTTTCCCCGGTTTCCTTAATTTCGTATGTTGGTTTGATAAAGGAAACTAATCCTGTTGACTGTCCCATACCGATGCCCATTGCCATTTTACCTGTTTCTGATTGTTCAAGAAAAACACCGTACTGATATGTTGCTCTTCGTCCCATACCTTTACCTGCATATACATTTTCACTTACTGCGTGTTCTGTGAAATGTTCAGGAACAATAATCGGTATAAGACCACTTTCAAGTTGTTTTTCAAGAGATAATGTACTGTCTGCTACTTGTTCATCACTTATGACACCTTTAATTCCACCATAATGGTCAACATGCGGATGAGAAATCACAACAGCTTTTACAGGAAGTTTGCCAAGATTTTTTTCAACAAGCTGCATTGCTGCCTGAGTACATTCAACACTCATAAGAGGGTCAAAAACAATCCAGCCACTATCACCTTTAATAAGGGTAAGGTTTGCCATATCATAGCCTCTTACCTGATAGATGTTTTCACAAACTTCAAACAAACCGTAAGCGTGGTTGTTTCTTGTGTTTTCCCAAAGGCTTGGATTGATTGTATCAGGACATTTGTCATAATTGTCAACAAAACTATATGCCTTCTGACTCCAGATAACATTGCCATCTGCATCCTTGATTTCAAGTGATTCAGGTGCATCTATAAGACCTTTTGTTGCAAATTCATATTCGGTTTTGTCTTCAAAATCAAGTGTTGAGTAAAGCGCAGAATTAACTTTAACTGTGTATTCTGTTGCATCTTTTGTTTCTGCTGTTAATCCGAGTTCAGATACCATATCAACATTATTATCCGAGCCACAAGCAGTAAGTAAAAATAATAATATGAAAGACAGTAAAACTGATATTTTTTTCTTCATTATTTTTCCTCCAATTTAGTTTTGTTTGTTGTTTAAAAGTTGACTATTTTAAATGATATAGTAATCAAACATAAAGTTTACACTTTCACCGGCAATTCTCAATGAAACGTAACCTGATGGATTTTCCAACACATATGTTTGTATCAATTCGTTTAATTTGAATTCGTGAACTATTTCATCGTCAACAAGTAATACAATTTTAAAGTTACCTTCTGTGACATGTGCGTGGTTAATATTAAATTCCATACGAGTAGCAACGATATTTTCACCATAGATTTCTTCAACACCTGTAAATTTTTTAGAAGAATAAGATATAGTATTTGTAACAATGCTATTTGATTTTTTCAATCCCATAGGACCAATGTCACGATTTATGATATTCATATCGGTAATAGTTTGTAAATTGTAGTTATCGGCACCATTAGTGTCTTCAATATGCTCAAGGTCAGTCTGAATAAACCAAACTACAGCAACGACTATCAAAACCAAAGCACTTGTTCTTATAAGTATCTTTTTAGTCTTTTCATTTAAGTTCATTTTTATCTTCTTGTTTTTTATTATGGTGACAGGTACAAATACCTATTAAATCATCACCGTGTAAGTAATGTTGACAATCAGCACACTCGCTGAATTTCTCTACCTTACCTTTATAGTGTCCACAGGCATCCTGCATTTTTGTAACAAATGCCTGACCAGTATCTGTATATTCAGGTGATTTAATAAAATCTGGGTAAATCGGCATTGGATCAAATGCAGGATTTTTCCTTTCACATTCTTCATAATACCCATAATACAGTTCGAAAGTATGACCACTAATATTAAGGATTTTA
>JAZNTF010000024.1:0-3248 GCA_045591625.1 Candidatus Fimenecus sp. | reverse complement strand
ATGTTAAAATTTTTGTGAGGTGAATTTATGTCACGATTTATTAATCATTTTGGTTCTTTTTTTCCAAAACTTCAAAAAGACTTTAAAATTTATGATGGTGAAATTTTTTCTGAAGTTTATGATGGCGACTTTTATCAAGATGTTCCTTTATCAGAATATTTAAATTATAAATTTGAATTACCGTTGGATAATGCTTTTTATATTAGTGATTTTGGTGCGATTCCTAATAATGCATCAGTTAACAATGCGAAATCAATTAATGCAGCTATCGAGTTTTGTAGTGAAAATGGTGGTGGAATTGTAGTTGTTGATAAGGGTGCATACACGAGTGGCACAATATACTTAAAGAGTAATGTTGTTTTATACATTGAAAAGAATTCTTCGATTATCGCTTCACATAATACTGATGATTTTACTGAGAACGCTTTAATTTATGCTAATAATTGTGAGAATATCGGCATAGTAGGTTCAGGTAAAATTTGTGGTGAAGGTAATTTCTTTTCTTTAAAACCTCATTTACCGCCAAAAACCGAACCTTTTAAAAATGCACTTGATGTATGGGACTTAAGACAGGAATACAGAAAAAGAATCCGTTTTCCGCATAAGAGTAAGTATGGATATTTATTGCTTTTGATGAATTGTAACAGAATCAAGCTTTATAATTTAATTTTAGAAAATTCAGCAATGTGGACTGTAAATATTAATTCATCTGACAATGTAAATATTTCAAATGTCATAATAAATAACAATCGTCATGTTGGAAACTGCGATGGTATTGATATTTGCGGCTCTTCGAATGTTGAAATAAAGAAATGTTTTGTTTCAACTGCTGATGATGGAATTGCTCTTAAAAATAATATGAGCATTGCAACATCAGGTGATGATGGACTTAAAGTCAAGAATAATCTTGATGTGACCTGTAAACAAGGCATGAGTAATATATATATTCATGATTGTGAGGTTATTTCTTGTACAAATGCTTTTAAAATAGGTACTGAAACATCTTTGGATATTTCAGACGTAACAGTGGAAAATTGTAAATTTTACTTAACTGATATTTACCCTGCGGGTGTAAGCGGAATTTCAATCGAGTCTTGTGATGGAGCAAGAGTCAGAAATATAAAAATTTCAAATATAGAAATTAATTCTATGGCTTGTCCGTTATTTATAAGACTTTGTAATCGTAACGGTGATAAAAAAACTGAACTAGATGGAAAAGGTGTAATAGAAAATATTTCTGTTAAAAATATTAAGGCAGATAATATTGAAATACCAATTATGATTATGGGTATTCCTAATCAAAAAATCAAAGATATCATTCTGGAAAATTTCGATATTAAGTATGCAGACGGAAGAGATTATATTGATTTTCGATTTAAAATACCTGAACAGGAGAAAGAATATCCTGAATGTAATCGATTTAGAAATATCAATGCATATGGCTTGTTTTTAAGGCATGTAGATGATGTTTTAATCAGAAATGTTAAAGCTAAACCAAGAAAAAATACGTTAAGAAAATATAAAAAAATAATTGATTGTGAAAATATAAAGATAATTAAGGTGTAAAAGTATGGATATAAGAGAAAAAATGCATAGTGGAGATTTATATCTTTCAATGGATGAAGATATTTTCAACGAACAGCTTACATATCTTGAAAAACTATATGATTTTAATTCTACAAGACCACTTGAACAGGAAAAACGAACAGAAATGCTTAAAAATATGTTTGCTGAAATAGGTGATAACTGTTATATTGAACCACCACTTCACGCAAATTGGGCAGGTAAAAATGTTCATTTCGGTAAGGGCGTTTATGCTAATTTCAACTTAACTCTTGTTGACGATACAGATATTTATGTTGGTGATTATACAATGCTTGGCCCGAATGTTGTTTTAGCAACTGCTGGACATCCTATTTTGCCTGAACTAAGACCACTGGCATATCAATTTAATTTACCGATTTATATTGGCAAAAACTGTTGGCTTGGTGCAGGGGTAATTGTATTGCCTGGTGTTACTATTGGCGATAACTCTGTTATCGGTGCAGGTAGTATTGTTACAAAAGATATTCCTGCAAATGTAGTTGCAGTTGGCAATCCATGTAGAGTATTACGTGAAATAAATGACCACGATAAAGAATTTTATTATAAAGATAGAAAGATAAAATTATGATTTATAAAATTAATTTAAAAGAAGAAGTAAAATCAATTAATCAATTATTTGAATATAAAGAGATTTGCAAAATTAATAATCATATGTTAAATGTTCTAAAGGCAGAAAATCGTACACTTGAATTTCATATGCATGAGTTGTCTGACGAATTGTTTTATTGTATTGAAGGTGAGTTTGATATTGAGTTTGAAGATGGTAAAACACATTTATGTGAAGGCGATTTAATTGTAATTCCTAAAGGTATTTTACATCGACCGGTTTGTACAACATTGGTAAAATGTCTTCTCATAGAATTAGATGGTACTTTAGATAATAGTAATACCGGTGGGACATATAAGAAATAATCATAAATTATGCATTTTTTATATCATATTTTTATGTTTTTGTTGTATTTTTTCAAAAATATGGTAAAATAATATTAATAAAATTAAGGAGTGATTTTAATGGAACTTAAAGGTTCAAGAACAGAAGCTAATCTTATGACTGCGTTTGCAGGTGAGTCACAGGCAAGAAACAAATACACATATTATGCATCAAAGGCTAAGAAAGACGGCTATGTTCAGATAGCTCAGATTTTTGAAGAAACAGCTAACAATGAAAAAGAACATGCAAAAATCTGGTTTAAGCTTCTTCACGACGGAGGTATTCCAACCACTGTTGAAAATCTTAAGGATGCAGCTGCTGGTGAAAACTACGAATGGACAGAAATGTATGCTGAATTTGCTGTTGTTGCAAAGGAAGAAGGTTTTGACCATATTGCTGCTCTTTTCGAAATGGTTGCAAAAATTGAAAAAGACCATGAAGAAAGATATAAGAAACTTCTTGCAAACATCGAGGGTGGTCTTGTATTCTCTCGTGATGGTGATATGATGTGGATTTGTTCTAACTGCGGACACGTTCATATCGGTAAGGAAGCACCTGAAATTTGTCCTGTTTGTGCACATCCAAAGGCTTATTTTATGATGAAAGCAGAAAACTATTAATTTCAACAAAAGTGGAGTCCAAAAAACTCCACTTTTTTACATATATTGTGCTGTGATTTTATTGACATACAACATCTAAATATGTTACTATA